>CAZUOC010000008.1:13365-15685 GCA_964622335.1 uncultured Ignavibacteriaceae bacterium | reverse complement strand
CGACAATATCTCTTATTCCTGCGAAGAAATCTTTAAAAATATTTGCACCGAGAATAGCTTCGCCACTTACAAGTCCATGATATTTTATGATTTTCTTCCCTTCAATCGTATTTGTTGTTAAAACAAGCATTTCATACTCCTTTAATCATTGTGAGATTAATAATGCAAATATAACAAAGATTACAGAGGTATAAGACATAGATATAAAGTTATTATACCTTATTCTATAAGCTTATAGCAGGAAGTGAATTTCAGTGCTGCTTTGAGTGTTTCACACTTTCGTAGAAAAAATAACCACTTATAAGAAGCGCAAAAGAAAATACTGACCCGATAATTGAAATATTTCCTTTTGAAAATACATTTTTGAGAAGCGTTACAAAATTATTTGATTTTTCCGTGAATTGTGCAATAAGATCCGGTGAGGTTGGTTCTGCTGTAAAAATATAATTTGCAATTAAAAAACCTATTATACCAAGGCAAATCAAAGAGAATAAAGACAGAACCGATATTATAAAAAACTTCTGTTCTTTTTTAGACTTTAAACTCCTTTGAACTTTTAACATAAGATTGGTAGTAAAATTAGATGAGACTTCTTCTACTGGTAATCTTTTTAGTTCATTATGAATAAGCAACAAAGCTTTGTACTTCTTCATATCTTCAGAATAAACTCCGAGTTGAACTTTAACCTGCTTGGCTAAACTTGTGTCAAGTTCACCATCAATGTATTTATTTAATATGTCATCGTTCAATTCAATCATATACTTCTTTAATATAATTGTTTTTTACCATTATATCTTTAAGAGCACTTCTTGACCTGTGGAGAATAACTTTAACGTTATTTTCTGTGGTTTCCAAAACTTTGCTTATCTCCTCACAGGACATGTCTTCAAGGTAAAACATCGAAATAACAGATGCATAATTCGGAGGCAGTTTGTTTACCGTTTCTTTTATAAATGAAGATAAATCTTCCTGTTCGGAAATGTTGTGGTTGTTATTACTTTCAAGATTAAAGAGTTCATGTATTGAAGACATTTCAGATTCTATTTTTCTTTTCTGAGTAGATAATCTGCTTAACCCAGTATTATAAACAATTTTATAAAACCATGTTGAAAATTTAGCTTCACCTTTAAAATTATTTAGTCCTTTAAATGCTTTAAGAAAACAATCCTGCAAAACTTCTTCGGCTTCCATTTTATTCTTTAACATCCTTGTTAACATTGAAAGAGCTTTATTCTTATACCTATCAATAAGAATTGCGTAATCAGAATGATTTCCTTTCTTTACTGAATCTACAATTTCCTGGTCGCTTAAGCCTTTCATTTACTATTTTTGACCCTTCATGAACTAAAAAGGTTACAGGAATTAATGGAATATGGTTGATGGATAATGGAAGATGGAATCATAGTGATTTCTCCCTGATATTTGTATTTGTTCCAAATTCTGATAAAAATAAAAGAACCTGAAAACAATTCAGCACTAACCTACACATTTTACTATTAACATAAAATAATAACACGGAACTGTAACCTTAAAACAATGTTTATAGTCTCAACAAACAGAAAACAAAGAAATTAAAAATCTATAAAGGTGAATTAAATGGCTGAAAATGTAATAGCAGTTTTTATCCCGATAGTTTCAGTATTAGTTATCGGAATTATCCTTGTTTCTTTCTTCTTTTTCAGATCAAGAGAAAGACAATTGCTTATTGAAAAAGGAATGGATGCGCAATCCATAAAAGAATTTTTCGAAGGGAAAAAAGACCCTCTCAGGTTACTTAAGATTGGAATAGTAACAATTGCTTTCGGTTTAGGATTAGGATTTGGTATTATGATGGAAGTTGATTACGGTGGCGGTTACTGGGTTCCTCTATTTATGTTCACATTAACAGGGGTAGGTTTTGTAGTTGCCAATGTTGTTTCAAGGAAGCTTGAGAAAAATAATTGAGTGTTCGTCACTCTGAGCGGAGCGAAGAGTCTTAAAGATTCTTCACTTCGTTCAGAATGACATCATATCTAAAACTACTTACTCTCTGCACTTTCAATCTGCATTTTATGTTCAAATTCCCCAAGCCATCTTTCAGTATCAATCGCAGCCATACATCCCATACCGGCGGCAGTTACAGCCTGACGATAAACTTTATCAGTTACATCTCCTGCTGCAAAAACACCTTCAATATTTGTATAAGATGAACCAGGTTTAACTTTTATATAACCTGTTTCATCCATATCTATTATTCCCTTAAAGAGATCGGTATTTGGCTTATGCCCAATCGCCATAAATAAACCATCGGCTTGAAGTTCTTCTTTAGAACCATCTACAG
>CAZUOC010000008.1:7083-13355 GCA_964622335.1 uncultured Ignavibacteriaceae bacterium | reverse complement strand
TTTTATTTTAGGATTACTCATTGCCCTGTCTATCATTATTCTAGATGCACGGAATTCTTCTCTTCTATGTACAACAATAACTTCGGAAGCAAATTTTGTTAAGAAGTTAGCCTCTTCCATTGCAGTATCACCTCCACCAACCACAAGCACTTTCTGGTTCTTAAAGAAAAAACCATCGCAAGTTGCACATGCAGAAACTCCATAACCCATAAACTTCTTTTCACTTTCAATATTAAGAAGTTTTGCAGAAGCACCCGTTGCAATAATCACAGAATCCGTGGTGTAAGTTTCATCATAAGATTTAATCACAAAGGGTCTCTGTGAAAAATCAACTTCAGTAACTTCTTTGTAGATAGATTTTGCGCCAAACCTGTGGGCTTGTTTTCTCATTACATCAGTTAATTCGGGACCCATTATCCCAGTCTCAAATCCAGGATAGTTCTCTACTTCAGTGGTAATTGTTAACTGTCCTCCAGGTTGAAGTCCTTCAAACATAACAGGGTTAAGATTTGCTCTCGCTGTATATAAAGCAGCGGTAAAGCCGGCTGGACCGGCACCAATTATTATTACTTTATGATGATTGTTTGTTTCAACAACAGACATCATTTCTCCTTATTTTCAAAAATAAACTAATAATAAGATAACCTAATTGATAAAAAGGTTCACTTTCTATGCCTAAAAATAAAATATAAAGGTTACAATTTCCCTCACGAAAGTATAAATTTTGCATTCCTTTTCAATCCCCTTAATTTTGTCCTTTTAACGGGGCTTTCTGAAAACTTCGTTCTGAATTCTTCCTCATTCATTCCCATAATTTCAGAAATTTCAAGTTCTTTATTTTGCGGTAGGAACTCTTTCTTTAATGTAACCTCAGAGAATTTAATATTCCATGGGCAAACATCCTGACATATATCGCACCCGAAAATCCAGTTGTCGAATTTACCTTTTAAGTCTCCCGGAATTTCACCTTTATTTTCAATTGTAAGATAAGAGATGCATCTGGTTGAATCCAAAATATATTCATCAACTATTGCATCAGTTGGACAGGCTTCGATACAGGCAGTACAGCTCCCGCAATGATCTGTAACAATCAATGAATTATCAAACTCATAATTTGTTATTATTGTTGCAATAAAAAACCAGCTTCCCATTTCAGTATTAATAACATTTGTGTGTTTACCTAGCCATCCAATTCCCGATCTCACAGCCCAGGCTTTATCCATAACTGGACCAGTATCAACGTAAGATTTAGACTCAAATTGTGGATCGATTTCTTTTAATTCGTTTTCAAGTTCATCTAATTTTTCCCAGATAACCAAATGATAGTCTTTTCCCCAGGCATAGCGGGAAACCTTGCCTGCCGGCAGGCAGGTTTTCCCCTTATCTCTTTGATTAGTGTATTGTTCATCTGTGTAGTAATTCATTCCAAGAGAGATTACACTTTTGGCACCCCGAAGAATCTTGGTAACATCTTTTCTCTTCTCAAGATTTCTTTGTATATAATCCATTTCCCCATGATATTTTTTCTCAAGCCATTTTCCAAGGTTAGAAGCTTCTTGGGTAAGTTCTTCAGCTTTTGCAAAACCAACTAAATCAAATCCGATTTGCTTGGCTTTTTCAATTACTATATCATTAGTTATTTTCATTTTCGTGTAGACCTTCGAGGTTAGTGTTTCGTTTTCCGGTACCTTAACCTCGAAGGTTAAAATCGTTTACCACCTTAATTCTCTCTTAAAAACCTTAACATAAACTTCATCATTTTGAACTATCACAGGAAAACTGTCCAATCCTCTTTGTTCCTCCGGCTGCTTTCCCGTTTTTAAATTAAACTTCCAACCGTGCATTGGACAAACGACGAACTTATCTTCAATAAACCCATCATAAATTAATGCGGTATGCTGGTGGGGACAAATATTACTTAGAGCATAAATCTCATTTTTAATTTTGAAGACTGCAACTTCGGTATCTTCAACAATAAATCTCTTACCGGCTCCTTCTTTCAGTTCATCGAATCTGCACAATTTGGTATAACCGTCAGTCATAATTCATTCCTTTTATCAATTGCTCTAAATCCTTTTTCATTTTTTTCAACCGAAGCAAGAGCAGTTTCAGGATCGTGCTCAAAATAGAGTTTCCAGTTTTCTTCTATCGCTTTGTCAAGTATCTTTTTCTTTTCTTCAATTGTTACAAGCGGCTGAAGATCATATCCCATTACATAAGGCAAAGGAATGTGAGAAGTTGTAGGGAAAAGATCTGCACAATAAAGAATTGTATCTGAAGAATCAGAAATCTTTACCAATTGCTGTGCAAACGTATGACCATTAATAATTACAAATTCTATTTCATCATCAAACTTTTCTTCATCTTCAATAAAATTTAGGACATCTTCTTTCATAAGTGGTTTAAAACTATCCTTCAGGTAACTTCCTCTATCTCTTTCAGAATGATTAGTTGCCCATTCATAATTTTTTTTCTGGACATAATATTTTGCATTCGGAAAAGTTGGAATAAGTTTGTCATTTTCTATTTTTGTAGAACCACCAGTATGATCGAAATGAAGATGAGTTAAAATTACATCTGTTATATCTGATGGAGTAAGGTTAAGTTCTTTCAAACTTCCTTCAATATTTTGAGTCCAATCAAAGCTATAAATACCTTTTGATTTTTCATTCCATTTATTTCCGTTTCCTGTATCAATCAGAATTTTTCTTTTCCCATCTGTTAAAAGAAGATTTCTTGTTGCAAGCTTTATCCTGTTCATTTCATCAGGAGGATTGGTTTTCTGCCAGAGAGGTTTAGGAATTATCCCGAACATCGCACCGCCGTCCAATCCAAAATATCCTGAATTTATTATATGTAAAGTGTATTTGCCTATTTTCATTTTGTTAAGAAATTTAGTTTTATGGAACCCCACCTAGCCTCCCCTTTGTTAAAGGGGAGGACGGGAGGGGTTTTAAATTAAAGAAGTTAGAAGTGAAGTGAAAGTCTGAACTGATGTAAAATCGCTTATCAAATATTTATTCTTCTGCTACTCTCAGCTTTTCATTATTAAATTGAGAGTATTTATCTCGCCACTCTCCCTATACCATCGAGGTATTCTTTTATCTTAAGAAGTTCCTCTTCAGTTTCAACATTTTTAGGGTCTGGTAAACAGCAATCTACGGGGCAAACAGCAGCACACTGCGGTTCATCGTGGAAGCCTTTACACTCTGTACATTTATCAGGAACTATATAGAAAAAATCATTAGAGTAAAAACCTTCAGCACCAGAAGGAGCAGTATCGCCATCTCCATAAGTTTTACCGACAAGTTCCCATTGAGCACTGCCTTCATAAATAGCAGTGTTTGGGCACTCAGGCTCACAGGCACCACAATTAATACATTCTTCAGTTATAAATATTGCCATTTAATATCTCCATAATCCAATAAAAAAGTTAAAAAACTTACCTCTAATTTTAACAAAACCCGTTCCAAAATTCAAAGCTAAACATTCAAAATTCCGAGATTACCACCCACCACTTGAACCACCGCCTCCGAACGAACCACCGCCTCCGCTAAATCCACCGAAACCGCCACCTGATCCAAAGCTGCCTCCCCCACCGCCAAGTCCTCCAAAATAAATAAAACCGCCACTTCTTCTCCCTCGTCTGCCTCTCAACAGAAAAATTATAATACCAAAAATTATCATTATCAATGTTGAGATAAACGGAGATCTTTCTTTTTTAGAAACATTCCTTTCCCCTTTGTATTCTCCTGCAGTAGCAGAAATAATTGCATTAACTCCGGCAGTTATTCCTCCGTAAAAATCATCTTTCCTGAAATAAGGTGCTATTACATTTCTAATAATTGAGTTTGCGAGGGCGTCGGGTAAAACACCTTCAAGCCCATAGCCAACTTCTATTCTTAGCTTCTTATCATTCTTCGCTATAAAAAGAAGTGCCCCATTATCATGTCCTTTCGTCCCGATCTTATTTTTCTTTGCTACATCATAAGTGTAATATTCAATTGGATAATCATTTAGGGTTGGCATCATCAAAACAACAAGCTGATTACTTGTGCTGTCCTCAAATGACTTAAGATGGTAATTTAAAGTTTCAAGCTCAGAACCGGTTAATGTGTTTGTATAATCATTAGCCCACTGTTTTAAAGTCGGGACTTCAGGCTGTGCATTTAAAATTGTTGACGATATTATTAATACAAATAAAAACTTCATCAGGATTAAAACTCAACCTTCGGCGGAGTTTCCGAACCCGGCGTTGCTGCAAAATATTGTTTTGCACTAAATCCAAAAATACCAGCAAAGATAGAAGCGGGAAATCTTTTTATTGTAGTATTATAAGTTTGAACTGCCTGATTAAAATTTCTTCTTTCAACGGATATCCGATTCTCTGTTCCTTCAAGCTGCGCCTGCAATTGTAAGAAATTTTCGTTCGCTTTTAAAGTTGGATAATTCTCGACTGTTACAAGAAGTCTTGATAAAGCACCGCTCAATTCTCCCTGTAGCTGCTGAAACTTTTGAAAAGCCTGCGGATCATTCAGCACTTCAGGAGTTATATTAAACTGACTTACCCTTGCTCTTGCTTCTGTCACATCAGTCAACACACCTCTTTCAAAGTTTGCATATCCCTTAACAGTATTTACCAGGTTAGGTATAAGATCGGTTCTTCGTTGGTACTGGTTTTCCACCTGGCTCCAGCTTTGGTTAACATTCTCATTTAAAGTTACAAGATTATTATAGGATCCTACACCCCAAGCGATTAAAATAATTCCAATTATAAGTATTACTCCTATTACAGAGAGAGTTATAATTAACCCTTTATTTTTCATTATTCCTCCTGAAGGTCGAGAGATTTATATTAAAATATACGTTCAACATCTTAAATTAAATTGAATTTTAATCAATATGCAATACTTTGTGTTGATATGAGCTTTTTTCTCATCATCTCACCACATATCATCTCATAATCTCGTCATTCTATAATCCCATCATCTCCTTATAACTCACGGCTTTTCTCCTTTATAATCATTCTGCAAAAATTTAAGAGATTTATTCGATATCTGAAGATTTTTTTCAACGGCAAACTTTTCTGCATTTTCAAGATTTCCATGGTAAAATCTGAACCATAAAAAATTAGCAACTGCCAATCCATCAAAAACTCTTTGATCAACAAAAGCATTAACGGAAACATAACCCCATAAAGTACACCATCCTAATGAAAGTAAACCGCTTAAAAAATTTCCCGTATAAAATTGTCCCGAACCCGGCAAAAAGACCGACATAATTTTAGCTAATAATACAGAATACTTTTCGTCGTTTGTTTTTTCACATAAAATTTTCAGTTCATGATCAGGAGATATTTTTGAAAACTCTTCTGCAGCTTTATCCCATTCATCTGCAAAAATATATGTCCAGCCTCTCCAGTAATTTATCTCATTAGTTTTGTCTGTCCATTGTTTATTTTTTTCCAAATCATCAAGAAGTCTTGAGACATTATCAGTAGTCCTTCTTAAAATATTCACGCGGATAATTTCAATTTTTATTCTGAAAATATCATCGCTGTTCTTTGCATTTATTTCAGCAAGAGTAAAGTAGTGAATGGCATCATTAAACTTTCCTCCATTCTTGTAGGACTGAGCAATCAATTCATCTGAAGAAGATAAATAGCCATTGTTTGTATCAAAAAACTGGAGGCGTTTAAACTCAGTAATTGCATCGTAGTAATTTTCTTCTTCAAATAATTTTTTGGCAAGATCAAATTGTTGTCTCAAGTAATTCTGAGCAAAGGAAATATTGCCAAGAAGTAATAAAAGAATTAAAATATATTTATTTAACAAAATCATTTCTCTCTGTAAAATAATTTTTATCATTGAGATATTCTTTCAACTTCTCTTTGTATTCATAATCAACTCTTGCATTATAAATTTGTGTTGCGGCAACTGAGCCATAAATATTTCCCGTATAAAAAAAGAATCCTATCCCGGAAAAAAGCCATCCTCTGAAGTTGTGATTTGCATTGAAGTTATCATAAGATAAAAAAGCAAAAAACGAAGTAGCAATAAAAGCCGTAATTCCATCTCCAATTTCGCCAAGATAAATTTTCCCGCTTCCCGGAATTATTGTAGAAAACAGCCCGGCGAGTAAGGAGCTTTTATATGGGGGATTTTTCTTCTTATTAAAAAAGTTTTGAAGGTTTTCTTTTTCAGATGATGGAAAAATATTTAGAAAATTTTGTTCTGAAGGTAATTTAATGGAAGTAAAAAGATATGACAAAT
>CAZUOC010000008.1:0-7073 GCA_964622335.1 uncultured Ignavibacteriaceae bacterium | reverse complement strand
TTTTACATCATTTTCTGCAAGTGTGTTTTGAAGTTCGTCATATCTGTCTGACAGAAGAAGAGTTTTATAATATTCTCTTAGAGATTTATTATAATAAACGGATTCTTTATTAATCTCAGAAAACCTTTGTAAGGCTAAATCATATTTTCCCATAAGCTGATAAGCTATAGGAATTTTGAATTCGATTGTATCATTTTTCCCAAACTTCAGAATGTTTTCATACTCAAATATTGAACGGAGGTAATCTTTTTCAGAAAATAAATGATCAGCAAACTTCCTGATATTTTCCGGGGAGTAAAGTGGATTAATTGTTTGAGATTTAACTGATAACGAGAAAAGAATAACGAGAACAAATATTTTCTTCATTCCGAAGCAGCTATTACATTTACAGAGATATAATGTGTTTCTTTGGAAAGTGTGTAAAGAGAAGAAGGATCATAGTAATATCCTGATTTTTCGCGGGGATATTTCCCCTCTTTGAAAATATTAGTATCCCTAGTGAACCTGTCAAAAAACATTAATGTTCCCTGAAAAATATTTGTTTCTTTTACAGCATCGACAAAGAAAGCTGAACACGAAGGTCTAAACGGACAATTATCACCATCTAAATCGGAAACAAAAAACCAGTAAGCATTTGCAAAAGATTTAACTATAAAATTTTCTGCATTGTCGGAATTAAAGTCATAATTTCTATGACGGTAGTTATCTTTTATTGTATAATCTGTTTCGGCTTTTCCCCACTTTTCCCAATCGGTTTGCGAAAAAAGGTTTTCTGAAAAAATTAGAAGCACAAAGATTATATAACAATATTTCATCACTTCGGTCTTATTTTTCTTCAAGCAAAGCGCGAGCAATTACAAGCTTTTGAATTTCAGATGTTCCTTCATATATCTCGGTTATTTTCGCATCACGTAAATATCTTTCAACAAGATACTCGCGTACATACCCATAACCGCCGTGAACCTGAATTGCATCAAGTGCATTTTCAACGGCAATTTTTGAAGAATATAATTTTGCCATGGCAGCTTCTTTGTAATAAGGTTTTCCTGCATCTTTTAACGCCGCCGCTTTCAAGGTCAACATTTTTGCACAATCAACTTTAACAGCCATATCGGAAAGCTTAAATTGCATTGCCTGCAGCTTGGAGATAGGATTACCAAAAGCTTTTCTTTCTTTTGAATATTTTAGTGCAGCATTAAAAGATGCTTCCGCTATTCCAATTGCCTGAGCAGCAATTCCAATTCTTCCACCATTTAGAGTGTTCATCGCAAAGTTAAATCCTTTACCTTCCTCCCAAACGAGATTCTCTAACGGCACTTTGCAATCTTCAAATGTAAGGGAGCAGGTATCCGAACTCCTTATACCAAGCTTGTCTTCTTTCTTACCATGACCGAAACCTTCTGTTCCCTTTTCAACAATAAAAGTTGAAATTCCTTTATGACCCTTTTCTTTATCGGTAGTTGCCATAACAAGATAGTAATCTGCACTGATGCCGTTCGTTGTCCAATTCTTTATCCCGTTGAGTAAATAATGATCATCTTTTTTTTCAGCAATTGTTCTTTGATTTGTTGCGTCGCTTCCGGCTTCAGGTTCCGATAAGCAGAAAGCACCGAGCTTTTCCCCTTTAGCAAGAGGAGTTAAATATTTTTCTTTAATATGATCGGAGCCATACTTCTCAAGTCCGAAGCAAACTAAAGAATTGTTTACAGACATAATAACTCCGACACTCGCATCAGCCTTAGAAATTTCAATCATTGCTAAAACATAACTAATCATATCAAGACCGGCTCCACCATAATCCGGTGAAACCATCATTCCCATAAATCCAAGCTCTCCCAATTGCTTTACTATTTCAGCAGGATATTCTGCTTTTATATCACGCTCAACAGCAGTCGGAGCTATTGCTTCTTCAGCAAACTCCCTTGCAGACTGCTGAATCATTACCTGTTCTTCGGTGAAATCAAAATTCATTTTTTTCCCTTTGGTTATTCTAAAACTACTTTTGGTAATTTATTTAGATTGAACCTTTTAGGCTCTTTCAAAATATAAAAATACGGGATATAAGGTAAGTTTGCAATGTAATGAGACATTGGTTTCCTGGTTTTATTTTGTTAAAAATGTCCCCTATTAGATGGAACGATTTCCTCTCGCACTCCTATTTCTTATATTTACAATATGGAAAAAGAGGATTTAACAACAAAAGGGAGCAGCCCCGCTGCTAAGAAAATACAGCTCAAGGGACTAACTTTAGAAGAGCTGAAAAAATACTTTTCGGAAATTGGCGAACCCAGGTTCAGGGGTGAGCAACTTTTTAACTGGATGTATAATCATCTTATTGATGATTTCTTCTTAGTAAATAATTTTCCCAAAAACGTTCGTCAAACTCTTGCAGATAATTGTGAGATAAATGCACTAAAGTTTGTTACTTCGGAAGTATCCCCAACAACCGGGACAAAGAAATACCTTTTTGAAACCACCGAAGGGAATAAAATAGAATCAGTTGTTATTCCCGAAGAAGGAAGAACGACATTATGTGTATCTACACAAGTCGGCTGCCCTCTCGATTGCAAGTTTTGCGCAACTGGTTTGATGGGTTATAAAAAGAATTTAACTTCGGGTGAAATCTTCGATCAATATGCTCTTGCTGCAAGGGATTATGGAAAAGATAAAATTACGAACATCGTTTTTATGGGAATGGGTGAACCCTTATTGAATTATGATGCAACAGTAAAAACATTAAAAATTTTCGGCGAGGAATTAACAAAATCAATTAGCTTTAAGAAAATTACAGTCTCAACTGCCGGAATAGCCCCAAAAATAGTTGACCTGGCAAATTCCGGATTGAAAGTTAAAATAGCATTATCCATCCACTCTTGTTTTGATGAAATCAGAACCACTTTAATGCCGATAAATGAGAAGTATCCCTTTAAGCAGAACATTGATGCAGTTAGATACTATGCAAGAAAAACGGGAACAAGAATTACTTTTGAGTATGTTATGCTGAAAGGTCTTAATGATAGGGATGAAGATCTAAATGCCTTAAAAAGATTATGCAGTGAAATTCCTTCAAAGATAAACGTAATTCCTTTTAATTCACTCGCACATATGAATCCGCAGGGAATATCTGCCGTGCTTGAATCGAGTCCTCAAGAAAGAATTGAAGAATTTGTTCAGGAATTAAGAAATAAAAATATTACAGTAACTGTAAGATATACCCAGGGTGAAGATATAGCAGCGGCATGCGGACAATTAGCAATTAGGAGTTGAAAATCTCAAATCTTAAAGGACAAACATTAGATTTGAGTTTATGAAAAAACTTTCCCATGAAGAAATCTCCAGAAAAAGAAGCACACTTGAAACTCTCCACAAAGTAAAAAAACTTCCGGTATATGTTGTGCTTAATAGTATAAGAAGCAATTATAATGTTGGCTCAATCTTCCGTACTTCTGATGGTGCAATGATTGAGAAACTTTACTTGTGCGGTTACACTCCTTATCCTCCAAAGCAAGATTCCGCTGGCGGAAAAAAAGAAATACTTAAAACCGCACTCGGCGCGACTGAAAGTGTTAAATGGGAATATGTAAAAGATCCGAAAGAAGTAATACTTAACCTGAAAAATGAAGGAGTAAAAATTTGTGCTCTTGAGCTAACAGACAAAAGTATTCCTTATCACCAGGTTAAGAAAGAAGATTTTCCTTTATGTGTGATAATAGGAAATGAAATAACAGGAGTTTCCCAGGATTTAATTAATCTTTGTGATTTCTCAATTGAAATCCCTCAGTACGGTATTAAACAATCTCTTAATGTTGCGGTTGCTTATGGAGTGATGATTTTTGAATTGAGGAAAACGTTTGATCAGTAATAGTGATAATTCTTTTTAACCAATTGCTGTAAAAAACTCTTCCCCATTATCCTTTGTATGAATTGCCAGAAGCTTAGCTCTTACAAGTTTAACTAAAGTTCTGGATGCTTTTCTTTCTGAAACATTAACAAGCTCGCTCAATCGTTTAACAGAGATGGTTTCGTTTTCATCTAAATAATCGAAAACTCTTTTCTCGTTAGCGCCAATAGAATATTTTGTTAAAGTAAGATTATCCGCATCGGCTTTCATAATTCTTACCATTTCCTTGCTCGCCCGGATACTTTTATCCTGAACACGGATCATTACAATAGCTTTGGTTATATCAAACTTGTTTTGGTAATCCTGTAAGCGGTGTGGTTTTTCCCCCGATTCCGGTATTTCCGCAACTACAATTTCTTTTCCTTTATACTCTATATAATCTAATACAAATTCTATGGGCGGTTCGCAATAATTTTTTGCTGTATCTTTTATCAATTCTGCTTCTGATTTTTCGCTTTCAACGCCCACAATTTCTTTATCATCATCAATTCCAAAAAGAATATAGCCTCCTTTAGTATTTGCAAAAGCCATCATCTCTTTTGCAATTTTCTGTGGAGACGAAAATTTCCTCTTAAATTCACAATAAAGATTTTCCCCTTCTTCAATCATATCTAAAAGTTCTCTTCTTTTCATAATTATTTTTCGGGAAATAACAGAATATCATTTATCCTGCCGCGGATGATTGAAGATCTTCTCAAAACATATCCTGCATTTGTATTCGGTTTATATCTTAAAGGAGAAGGAATCACAGAGGCAAGTCTTGTACATTCATTTATTGAAAGCTGATTCGGTTCCTTATTAAAATATTTTTCAGAAGCGGCTTTAATTCCGAAAATTCCGTCTCCCCATTCAACGGCATTTATATAATTTTGAAGTATAGCTTTTTTTGACAGCTCTTTTTCCATTCTTACTGCGATTAAAAATTCTTTTCCTTTTCTTAGAAAAGATTTTTGTGTCGTGAGAAAAAAATTTTTTGCAAGCTGCATAGTAAGAGTACTTCCACCGCGGGCGAAATGTCTTCTCCGTTTATTAACCCGCAGCGAGGTTTTTAACTCTTTCCAATCTATTCCCTTATGTTTAAAAAAACTTCCATCTTCCATTGCAATTATTGCTTTCAAGAGTTTTGGATTAACATTATCTATCGAAATCCATGATTGATGTGGATAAAAAATCAGTTCATGTTCAATTGCTCTTTGTTCCATTAAAGATGTTACACGAAAGCTGTTATATTCCAGAACGGGAATCTGGAATGAAGGAATGCTAAAGTAAAGAAGAAATATTATATAAAAGAAAAAGCTTTTGAACTTGTTTCTTTTAATAAATGGAATGCTCTTTTCCCAAAAAAGACTTAACTCAAAATGAGGAAACTGCGATTTCATTTAATCTACTAATGGAATTGATTACCAGGAAGATACTAAAAAGATTTATTTTCTTCGAGGATTTCTACGGGGATCATTTAAAATCCCCTGGTGAAGCGAGTCACTTTGAGCAGTTTTTGTATTCCCGTTTCCTGTCTTTAAACTTACATTTTCAACAGGACCTGTTTCAGAAGTTTGTTGTTCTGCTTGTAGAGAATCCGCCGCCGCAAGAGAATCTGCTGCAAGTTCTTCCTGCTCAATTTTTTTAAGCGAATCTTCGACGGCTTTTTCTTTTTCTTCCTTAAATGATTTATAAGCCATCAATTCCGGACGTATTTTAATTGCATATTCAGACTTAGGATAGTGAGCCGACATTGTATCATAAACTACTGCTGCAGAATCATATAAACTCAAATCGTTTTCCAGGATCCAACCAGAAGCATATAAAGCTTTCGGCGCTAATTTCGATTGGGGATATTCTTTATACAATTGGTAAAACTTTTTTATCGAGCTATCATATTTTTCATCAAGCATTTCTTTTTCAGCTTCTGCATAAAGATCTTTTGCCGGGTCATATTCCAGATCAATTAAAGGTTTATTTAATTTATCTGCTGCTGCATTTACAATGCTCTCATTCTTATAGTTCTCATAAATAATATTGAACAGGCTGTCAGCTGTCGCTTCCTGATTAACAGTTAGATAATAACTCCCCAGTGAGTACAATGCTGTTGCATGAAGTGGAGTATTGGGATAATCGTTAAGCACACTTATATAATTTTTATAAGCGGAGTCAGGAAGCTCCAATTCAGTCAGAAAGAGATTGCCCAGATCGAGCTTGTTTTTGACAAGTAATGATTTCAAAGAATCTGCACTTAACTTTGACTTTACAGGCTTTTTGGGAAATACTCTGTCTTTTCCCCATTCTTTAGCAAAGAGAGAATCAATATTTACCCCTTCTACAGTATTTCCTCGCCTACTTCTGTTGTCCCTGATTCGCTGAGTAATATCCTGCCGTTGCCTTCTAATATTGTCTAAAGAATCTTTAATAGCCGTTGAATCGATTTTCGTTGAATCAATCTTCGTAGAATCGGTTTTTGTTGTATCCGATTTATTAGACAATGTATCAAAACCTGCCAGACCCTCAAGATGTTCGGTATAAAGATTTAGTTCTGTCATAATTCTTAAAGAGTCACTTACATAACTGGCAGAATCCTGAACAAATTTGATAGAATCCTGGGTAAATTCTTCAGGATTTTCAAGATAGAAGAGTCCATCATTATAATTTTTAATAAGAGAGGTCAGGCTCTGGTACTTCTTAAAAATATTTGTTTTTTCATTTGCTCTTTTAATATAGTCAGTGGGTAACTGAGAAGTTGCAGCTTTCCTATAATATACTGCAGCACTATCAAAGTTTTGAAAATTATTTTGATATAACTCCCCAATCTTATACTTGGCAACGCCTGATGTTTTCGTATTAACATATGATGTATCTACATATTTTAGTTTGTCAAGTGCCTCATCAAGCTTGTTAAGACCAATTAAGGTAGTTCCTATTTCCAGGTCAACCTGGTCGTACACGTCACTAAATTTATTCCCGGATCTCATCTCTTCAAAAATGTCAAGAGCTTTTTGGTTTTCGCCTGTCGATCTTAATACTCTGCCAAGTTCAAGCCTGGTCCTAACCTCGATTTCATAAGTAGGAGAATATTCAAACACGTGGTTAAAAGCTGATATAGCATCCTCAGATTCGTCCACTTCATTGTAGAGCTTTCCAATTTCATAATAAACTTCGGCTTTTATGCTTTCATCATTAG
>CAZUOC010000007.1:0-16076 GCA_964622335.1 uncultured Ignavibacteriaceae bacterium | reverse complement strand
ATTATTTCTTTTCTCCGGTGTCATATCATCTTTGAAACTGAATTTTCCAATAGGGTACTGGAGAGCAGTAATGTCCGGTGTGTTCATATTGTTTTACCTTAATGTTATGTTTTTAGTTTTGGGTAACGAAATTATGGTTATAATATTACTCACCGCTATGTTTTGTAAACAGTTAAAACGGTTATTATGTAATTAAAGAACTAAGCGGTTAGCTTAAGTAATATTAAATATTTTGCATTTAAAAATACAACTATAAAAAAGGTAAGAGTTTAATAAAATATTTTGGTGTGAAGAATTTAAACTATTTATTAATTGTCAATAATATCTTTACTTGCCATACTGAACTTAGGGCTGTTTTTCTCATTATAAAAGAGAAAAAATATACCTATGAGAATACTGAAAGCAGCAGTAAGGTAAAAAAATATTATACCTGTTTTAATATTTCCGGCAACTACTACAAATCTCATTATTACTGAAATCATAAAAAGTAACAATACAAAATTGAAAAGATTTAGTTTTTCATATTGAAAACTATAAAGGACTATTCGTTTAAGGATTATAAAAAAAATCAATGAATTTTCAATAATCAAACAAAGAGTTATAGTCTTTATTGAAATTACATAAGTCAATATTATTAATATAATTAAAAGGCAAAAAAGAACAAATTTATAAAATGGTATTTTTTTAAAATTGTATAAAGAGATGATTAAGAAGACACCTTGCCCCAAATAAAAGTGAGCTGGGTGAATATGTAAATTGAACAGAAAAAATACGGAGGTTACAGAGTATATCAAGAAGAAAAAAAAATACTCAGTCCTTAGCTGTCTAAAGGGTATTAGGAGCCAAATTATATTGCCCGCATAGCCTATAAATAGAGGGATTGCCATTCATTTTCAAGATTAATCACACCAGGGCGGGCACCAATTCATTACTTCTAAAGTATATTGCCCGTTAGTAACAGAGATAACGTCTTTTCTTTGTTCGACAAAAGTTGTATCTGCCTTTCCGGAATCCAGTAACTCCACAACTTTGCTTTTACTATAAGCACCATATTTTTCATCAGCTTTAACACTAAAACCCGCAGGATGTAGAACTGCTCTCCCTTCTTTTAGAATAGAAAGTTTTCCGCCTGCAACGTTGAACATTACAAGTTTGTTTGACTGGCTGATCAGTGCTTTAAGCTCTGATGAAGCAATTTTTACAGATGATAATACAGAACCAAAATTTTTGTCCGCTTCATCTTTTGAAAAGATTTTGCCGATTATTTCGTCCGCCACTGTATGACTCCTTCCATTTGTTGATGTTAATATAAGATTTTAGCCGGAATAATCCACCGTATAAAAAATTATCAGGCTTTTAATGCCGGCTTGAAACAATATTATTCACAACAGTAGAAAACCTTTACCCGGAATTATCATCCATACAGAAATTTATGGAATACTTTATTAATTCAGGTAAAGACTTAAGATTGAGCTTGTGTATTAAATGTGTTCTGTGAGTGTCAATTGTCCTCTTGCTTACAAACAGCCTTTCAGCAATTTCGCTGCTTGTCAAGCCCTCACTTATCAATCTTAAAATTTGTTCCTCTCTCGGTGTAAGGTCATCTCCGTTCCCGGTTTTTCCGGCTTTCTTCTCAAAGTTATCGATAATTTCTTTTATATTATCTTCAGTTATATTAACTCCAAAATATTTTTTCCCTTCATTAACGGTTTTGATAGCAAAGAGAAGCTCGCCTTTAGTGATCTTTTTGCTTACAAGTCCGTAGCAACCAGCTTTTGCACAGTAGTAAACATATTCGTCCCCATCGTACATAGAAAGAAACAGAAACTTTGGAAATTGTCCCGATTTTTTCAGCTTTTCCAAAGCTTCGATTCCTGTTAACTGCGGCATAGAAATATCGGCAAGAACAATATCTGGTTTAAGCTCGTAATATTTTGCTACAAGAGATTTGCCGGTATCAGCTTCACCAACTATGAAAATATCTTTTTCACCATAGAGAAGATTCTTTATTCCTTCCCTGAATAAATTATGATCGTCTGCGATTAAAAGCCTAATCATGCTTTCACTCATAAAAGATCTCTTCTTTTGGTATTTCAGTAATTATTAAAGTTCCGTTCCCTTCCGATGAATCGATTTTCAGTTTGCCGTTGTAGCTGCCTATTCTTTCCTGCATATTAAGAAGTCCGAAACCGGATGAGGAGTTCGATTTATGATTTGTATGTTCCGGGTCAAACCCGATTCCATCATCCGAAATCATAAGTTTTATAATATCTTTGTTATTCATTATCTGTATGTTAAATTCCTTTGCCCTGGAATGTTTAACGATATTGCTCAATGCTTCCTGTGTTAGTCTGTAGAGAGTAAGTTCGAGTTTTTTATTCAGCCTCTCTTCGGAACCATAAATATCCACAGTACCTTTAATTCCGGTTTCCTCGGAAATTCTTTTTGTTAAGATTCTTAGTGAGGGACCTAATCCGACTTCATCAAGATTTTTCGGCTTCAAGTTATATATAATTTCCTTCAGTTCATTTATCGAGCTTTCGATTGAGCTGAAGAGAGTATTGTAATCAGTTTCTGAAAAACCTTTTACCTGGGATTCTTCAATGGTTTTAAGTTTTAATCTTATAAGATGCAGGTTTTGACCAACACCGTCATGAAGTTCTCTTGCAATTCTTTGCCTTTCATCTTCAAGAGTGTTACGGAGATGCTCTGATAATTCTCTGAGTTTAACTTTCGAAGTCTCTAATTCTTCCTCGAATTGTTTTCTTACAGTAAGATCGTCAAAATAAATTTGTGCAATATTTAGTGAAGAAATACCTTTGAATATAATAGAGTAAAATTTATTGTTTATTGTTTCAGAAAGTACAACTGACTGCTCTTTTTTTATGCATTCTTCCATTGAGAAATTTATAGAGGGAATTATCGTATTAATTTTTTCTCCCAGGATGGGGATATCTTTTTCTAAATATTTTGCGGCATCATTCAGGTGAATAACAATTCCCTGCGGGTTTATTCTTATTAGGGGGTTGGGATCAAGCTCAGCAAATAAAGCCATAAGCTTTACATTTTTCAGTTCAAGTTCTTTTTTTTCAAGAATGTGTTTTTTTCTTAGCGGCAGGATAATGTATCTGAAAAAGAAAAAAATAATTATTGATATTGTAATAGTAAGGAAGAGAGAATAATATATTGGATTTCCCCAATTAAATAAAAACCTTAAATAATCATCTGAGTTATCCGGCATATAAAATTCTTCATTTTAGCCTCAAGAAGCAAACATCTTTAAACTTAAGGCATTAACATATTTCTTTTTTCTTAAGAATGATCCTGATTGCCTGTTGGCATATTCTATAGCAGAAATAATTTTATCATCCGAAAGATCAGGAAAAAAATCCTTAATCTTTTTTATAAAGTAATATTTATCCTGATATTCTTCAATAGGTAAAAACTCCCAAGTTATGATATCATAGATTATTTTTTTTGCTGCCGGTATGCTCATTATGATTCCTCCTAATTTTACTGCAAATATAAAAACCTTAAAACTCTGGCGAATCAGTAGGATTACGGGAAATGTTGCAAAATAATTTCTCTTCTTGTATAAATTTACATTCATATAATAAATATATGTTAAAACTATGTTTGCTATTAGCAACAAAAGTATCTTAAAATAAGATGGGATATGGCAGATAGGTACCTATACGTAGTTTAAGAATTATTTGGGATAAATTTTCCCTTAAAACGTAACTTTACCCCCCCAAAATTTTTAGTAATAATACTGATTCTAAAAATAATTACCTTAACTATGTTTACGACCGAAGAACTTAATAAAGTTGCTTACGCGGGGCCTTGATTATGCGGAGATTTGGGGGATCTCCGCATAATTCGTTTAAAGGGAGAATTCGCTAATTATTCCGGTTTTTATCTACATTTATTTTTTCTGATTATCTTTGCAAGTAAGAAAATGAATAATCAGGAAATATTTTTCTATCTGAATGGTAGATTTATTAAAGGGAAGGAACTAAGTATTTCTCCATTCGATCGGGGATTCCAGTTTGCTGATGGAGTTTATGAAACTATTCGCTGGCATAATGGAAAATTATTTAGATTTGAAGAACATTTTGAAAGATTAAAAAGAAGTCTCGACGGATTAAAAATTAACTTTGACAATTTTGATGAATTAAAAAAAGCAATTTTTGAACTTGTTAAAATAAATTCTTTTACTGAAGAACATTTACTTATCTATTTACAAATTACACGTGGAAACTTTTTCCCGAGACAACATTTCTTCCCGCCGTCTGAAATAAAACCAACTGTTTTTATTTCTGTAACTCCATTTAAACCAAAAGAGAATGAATTAAGAGAGGGGATAAAAGTTATTCTTTGTGATGATTTAAGATGGGGAAGATGTGATATAAAATCTACGATGCTACTTCCGAATGTTTTGGCAAGACAGGAGGCACTTGAAAAAAATGCCGGAGAGGCAATACTCGTGCGAGAAAGTATTATAACGGAAGGAACGCATACAAATTTTTTCATGGTTAAAAGTGGCAAACTTTATACACATCCTTTGTCTAATTTTATTTTAAATGGTGTTACAAGAAAAGTAATTCTTGAGATATGTGTTAATAATAAAATTCCATTTTTCGAAAAAAATATTAAAGCAGACGATTTAAAAAATTTTGATGAATGTATGATAAGCGGGACAATATCTGAAATTACCCCTGTTGTGCAAATAAATGATTGGAAAGTAGGAAATGGAAAACCGGGAACAATAACTTTGAAACTCCAAAAAATTTTATGTGAAATGATTGCTGCCTAAAACACAGATATTTTAAGATACTTTTGTGGGTTTTCTTTTATTTCAGATAGCAGGTGATTCAGGTCGGTTAGTATCGAATTTAAATCGTTGTAAAATTTTTTGTTACCAATTAAGGCACCTGCAACAGAACTATCGCTCTCAACCTTGTTAACGACTTTATCTATTCTATCTGAAAGAGTTAAAACATTGTTGTATATAGTATCCTCGGTTAAAAGTTTTCCTAATGTTCCTTTTCCTTGTTTCAAAGAATCGCTTAAAGAAGTTAAATTAGTCGAGAGTTGAGTTAGCTGATCGTATAATGTTTCGTCAAAAGCTAATTTGCTGAGCGAGCCTTTTTCATTAATTAAAGCAGAAGTAAAAACACTAAGATTTTTCAAAATGTTTTCTAAATTCTTTGCTGCAGAAGGATCCTTTATTAATCTTCCCAGGCTGCTATTGCCGTTTGCAATAGTATCTGTGATAGAACGAAGATTAACCATAAGCCTTGAAAAATCATCCAAAGAAGGCTGAACTCTTTGGGATAAAATTTCTAATGTTAGTGTAGGAACAACAGGGATATAATCATTTTCTGAAAGTAATTTTTCTCCGGATTGTCCCAATGAAAGATTAATAAATTTATCTCCCAAAAGTCCAAAGGAACTTACTGTAGCTTTTGTTTGTACTGTTATCCTGTTTTTATATTCGGTAAGAATTTTTAGAGTAACATCAATTCCATTTTGATCGTTACGTTTGGCAAATTCCATTTTATCAACGGTACCGACTTTTAATCCGCCGAGTGTTACCATAGCTCCGCTGTTCAATCCTTCAACATTTTGAAGAAATATTTTTAGTTTATAACTGCTGCTGAAATAGTCTCCCTGGATACCCACAAGGAAAATTAATATGAAAAAAATCACCAATCCTGCAAAGACAGTTAAACCAACTTTAAGATTTGATATTTTAAATGATTTATCCATTTATCTGGTTCTGGGAAAATTCAAGATTTTTATTTTTAAGTAAGTCTGCATCTTGGTAAACTTCATAAAAGAAATCACGAACAAAAGTATTTTCCGATTCTAATATTTGCCCAACTGTTCCAGATTCAACAATCTTACCGTTATTTATTAATATCAGGGAATCACCAATTGAAACCGCATCATTAACATCGTGGGTAATTACAATTGAAGTTGCACATCTGTCTTTTGTTTTCTTTATAAGATTTAAAATTGATTGTGAATTTATCGGGTCTAGTCCGGCCGTTGGTTCGTCATAAAGAATAAGTTCCGGATTGTAAGCAAGAGCACGCGCAATTGCTACTCTTTTTTTCATTCCGCCACTTAGTTCTTCAGGGTATAAATCTTCGGTACCGCTGAGATTAACAAATGAAAGGACTTCGCTTACTCTTTTAGAGACCTCCGACTTTTTCATATTTGTATGTTCGTTAAGAAAGTAACCCACGTTGTCCTCAACATTAAGTGAATCGAAGAGTGCATCTCCCTGGAAAACGACTCCGGTTTTTGAACGAAGAGGTAAAATTTGTTTTTCTGATAAACCTGATGTCTCAATTCCATCAATCATTACACTTCCTGAATCCGGTTTCCATAATCCTAAAATAATTTTTAGTATAGAACTCTTACCCGCACCGCTTGGTCCAAGTATAACTGCTATTTCTCCTTTAGTAATTGAAAGAGATACATTATCCAGTATCTGATCTCCATCAATATTAAGTTTTATGTTGGATAAACTAATCATAGCATTAAAATAATTCCCAAACTACTTTAGCAAAAATAAAATCAATCATTAGCACCATCAAAGATGAAACTACAACTGCATTTATTGTATTTTTTCCTAAACCGTTTGTGCCACCTTGTGTAGTGATTCCAAAGAAACAGCTTATTGTTGAAATAAAAAACGCAAAAAAAATTGGTTTAGCAAAACCGATAATGATATCTTTTAATACCAATGCTTTAATTGCCGAATTCCAGAAAAAAGTATAATCTACATTCAATGACATATCTGATACAATCATACCTGAAAGGATTCCAGTTATATCTGCAATTAATGTTAAAGGAAGAAACATAATAAGTGCGGCGGCTGTTCTTGGTATAACTAATTTTTGAATTGGACTTGTGCCAAAAGCTCTCAGTGCATCTATTTGCTGACTAAGCTGCATTGACCCGATCTCAGATGCATTCTTCGCACCGGTTCTTGCAGCTAAAAGAAGAGCAATTATTACAGGTCCTAGTTCCCTTACCATTCCCTTGGAAACAGTTCCACTCACCAAAGTTTTTGCACCGAATTGATCCAACTGATGCCCGGTTTCTATTGCGAGAATTATGCCTATAAAAATTCCAGCAACAAAAACTAAAGGAAAAGCTCTCGCTCCGATAAGATACATTTCTCTAAGAGTATCTATTCGGTATTTTATAATAGAACCGGCTCCTTTAAAGATGTCGAATATCAGAAAAGTATATTCCTGTAAACCGTAAAGAAGTCTTTTAAAAGGTTTCCCGGTTACTTTGTAATTATAATCAACTTCCATCGAAAAAAAACATTAAAATATTTAATTCTGTATCATATAATATTAATCAGGAATAAACAAGCTTATGATTAATGTGAAAGAAGTTATTACAGAATTATTTATATAGAGTGAGGAATTTTTGAAAGGTAATCTTTTCCGGGGATTTTTTCTGTAAGATTTATTTTCTAATTTGTAAAAATTGTATAAGAAGGTGATTCAGAACTATCTTCAAAAGACACACCTCTTTTTATAAAAGCCATCTCAATTGCAATCTCAATTTCTCTCGAGTCAAATGGCTTTACAAGATAACCGTAAGGTTCGGTAATCTTTGCTCTGTGAAGAGTTTCCCGATCACTATATGCAGTTAAATAAATTACAGGTATATCATATTTTGACGAAATTATTTCTGCTGTTTCTATTCCATCGAGTGCGCCGTCAAGGTTAATATCCATTAGAATAAGATCGGGTTTTTCTTCCGTTACTTTGCGGATTACATCTTCGCCCGAACTTACTATTTCCATTACTTCGCAACCCATCCGGTGCAATGAATTTTTTATATCGATTGCAAATATTCTTTCGTTCTCGGCTATTAATATTTTTGGCTTTAGCTTCTGCATCTTTCAGTCCGTGTTTAAATAATTAATATTTATCAGTTTGTTACCACAACCTTACAAGCTATTTTCTATAATTGTGAGTAAATCATTTTATATGCCAGACTTCTTTAAATTTCAGTGGAAAAATTTTCTTTTGCCAAACTCATGGATTCCTGCAAAATAAACAGTGGAAAAACTTTTAGTAATTATTCCACAGTTTTCAAGTAATTAATACCAGGTTTTTCAAAGAGATAATTTGGTTTTAGTAGTGGAAAAATTACCAAACTTGGGGTTTATGGTGCAAATAAGAGATAAAATGGGTATTGTTTCTCTATATTATACAGTCTATTAAATATCTTTATTATTGATAAAGATAAACTTAGTTTTACGGGCTTATGGATACCTTGACAAAACAAGTGTTTATATTGACCGACGAATGGCAGGATATAAAGGGCAAAAATATTTTGCTTTTTACAGGCAGATCGGATGATTGTCCTGTGGAAATAATTATAGATAATAACAAACCTGTTTTCTTTGTAGAAAAGGGTATAGTGCTATCGGCATTAAATGTACCGCACAAAAGAAAAAATGTTAGTATGAAAAACTTCGGGGGTGTTCCTGTCGATGCGATTTATTTTAATACACAAAAAGATCTTAAAGCTGCCGAAGAACTTTTAAGTTCCAAAGATATAGCTACTTATGAATCTGATGTTGATCCTGTGAGAAGATTCCTGATGGAAAAATCTATAAATGCACAAATGAGCGTAACGGGAAGTACAGTTAGGAAAGACAAACTTCTTTCTTTTACAAATCCGGAAATAGAACCTACAAATTTCTCCCCCAATTTTGTTGTTGCATCGCTTGATATTGAAACAGGTGAAAAAAATAATTTGCTCTATTCAATTGCTGTGACTATAAGAGAAAATGGCAATGAAGTAAAAAAAGTTTTCATGTTATCGGATACAAATGAAAAACTTTCGGATTATGTTGAGTGTTATCCATCCGAAAAAGAATTGCTCCTAAATTTTATGAATTGGTTTCGTGATGCTGATCCCGATATTATTATTGGATGGCATGTTATAGGGTTTGATTTATTGTTTCTTGATTCCAAGTGCAAGGAATTTGTTATTCCTTTTGATATCGCCAGAGGCAGCGGAAGGGTGACTATAAGAAAGAGAACACAGGGAAGTTATTTTGCCAAAATTCCAGGGAGAATAGTCCTTGACGGTCCTGTTTCTCTGAGAACTTCTTTTTACTCTTTTGAAGATTTTAAATTGGAGACTGTGTCGCAGGAACTTCTTGGCATTGGCAAAACAATCTCTCCCGACATGAATAAAGTTGCAGAGATTGAAAAGCTATTCAAAGAAGATAAATTAAAACTCGCAGAATATAATCTTCAGGATACAATACTTGTTCATGATATTTTTAAGAAAACAGGATTAATTGAACTGTCGGTTAAAAGGGCACAATTGTCAGGAATGTTAATGGACAGGCTAGGTATGATGTCTGCAACCTTCGATCATTTTTTATTACCGCGCATTCATAAGAAGAAAATTGTTGCTCCAAATATTAAGGACATTGAGACGGGTGAACATTCTGCCGGAGGATATGTTCTTGATCCAAAGCGGGGAATATATGATAACGTTATTTTACTGGATTTTAAAAGTTTGTATCCTTCCATAATCCGAACATTCAAAATAGATCCTTATTCTCGTTTGATGGCTGACGTTAATACCATCACTACGCCGGGTGGTTATAAATTTTCTTTAACGGAACACTTCCTTCCTGATTTTATAAGTCAATTAATAAAGCAAAGAACTCAGGCTATAAAACAAGGAATAAAACCTCTTTCACAGGCAATCAAAATTCTAATGAACAGTTTTTATGGAGTTATGGGTTCAACAGGATGCAGGTTTTATCATCCGCATCTTCCATCTGCAATTACATTAACAGGGCAATGGTTATTATTGCAGAGCAAAAAATATTTAGAGACAAAAGATTACGAGGTAGTTTACGGCGATACCGATTCGTTATTTGTAAAACTTAAAGAGAGTTGGGAAGATGATTACCAAAAAAATGGAAATGATATTGCAAAAGAACTTAATAATTATTGGTCAAAAAGATTGAAAGATGAATTCGGTGTTAAATCTTACCTGGAACTTGAATATGAAAAATATTATAGGAAGTTTATTATTACTCCTGCACGTGGAGCCGAAACCGGAGCCAAGAAAAGATATGCAGGTCTTGTTGTTGAAGATGGAAAGGAAAACCTGGAATTTGTAGGTTTGGAGTTTGTAAGGTCTGATTGGACAAAGCTTGCAAAAGAATTCCAGGTTGAACTTTATGAACGAGTGCTGTATAATAAAGAAATAATAAACTGGATGAATTCTTTTGTAGATAAAGTTTATAAAGGGAATTTTGATGACAAGCTTGTTTACAGGAAAAGATTAAGAAAAGATGTAGAAGAATATATTAAGAATGTCCCTCCCCAGGTCCGTGCTGCAAGAATGCTTAGTGATGTCGGCAGCACTGTTTATTATGTTATAACTCGACGAGGACCCGTTCCGATTGAACTTATGCCAAAAGATATTGATTACCAGCATTACATAAAAAAACAGCTTAAGCCAATTGCAGATTCTATACTTGTTCTTCTCGGTCAATCTTTTGATTCAATAATTATAAGTGGACAACTTAATTTCTTTAAAGAATAATTTTATAAAAGCTCTAAAGGAGAAAAATGAAATCTTATATTGTTGTACTATTTTTTGTTTTGTCTTTTATTTTGAACGTTTATCCTGTTCAAATATCTTTTAATGATTATTTCCTTGATGAGATTATGCGAATAGATTATCACCACATGGGAAATGCTAAAGAAGAAGCAGTAAGTATTGATAGAATTTACAGGTATGGAACATGGGCAGGCAGTCTTATAAATTTACTTGATAAAATTAATGCCGGCAAATATTCTGTTAAAATTTATGATCTTGATTCCGGTACTCTGATTTACTCAAGAGGATTTGATAGTTACTTTGGAGAATATCAAACATCAGAAAAAGCTTTAGCAGGAATTAAGAAGACATACCAGGAATCAGCTTTGATTCCTTATCCTAAAAATAAAATCCGGTTTGCAATTGAAAAAAGAGATGAAAAAAATCAGTTGCAGGAAATATTTAGTGGAGAAATTGATCCTAATAGTGTTGATATAGTTAAAGATAAAATTCTGGATAGTTCGATTAAAGTCTTTAAAAATAAAAACAATGGCGATCCACATATACGCGTAGATATTGCAATTTTAGGTGAAGGATATATTCTTAAAGAATTAGGCAAATTTCAAAATGATTTTGAGAAATTCACAAATATTTTTTTCAACTTTGAGCCTTATAAATCTTACAAGGACAAATTTAATTTTTATGGAGTGTTCAAGCCTTCCGAAGAAAGTGGAGTTGACGAACCAAGAGCAAATATTTTTAAGAAGACAGCACTCAATGCTACATTTAATTCTCTTGGCTCGGAAAGATATTTGTTAACTGAAGATAACAAAGCCGTAAGGGATATGGCGATGCATGTCCCTTACGATGCATTAATGATTATGATAAATCACAGTCGATATGGCGGCGGCGGTATCTATAATTTGTTTTCAACATTTACAACTGATAACCAATGGCATGAATATTTGTTCCTTCATGAATTCGGACATTCTTTTTCCGGTTTAGCCGATGAGTATTATACATCAGATGTATCTTATATTGATTTTTATCATACTGATGTTGAACCAATAGAACCAAATATAACAGCGCTTATTAATAATAAAGCCAAATGGCAGAACTTATTAAGTGAGGGAATTGAAATCCCAACTCCTTGGGAGAAAGTTCAATTCGATAGTCTTGATTTAAAATGGCAGGCAAAAAGGCGTGCTTTGAATGCTAAGATAGCAGATTTAAAAAAGAATAAAGCCCCTAAGAATGAAATTATGAAGGCACAAATGGAATATGATCAAAAGGATAAAGAACATTCCGAAATAGTGGATGAATTCCTTCACAATAGTAAATATTGGCGAAATGTAGGGGCTTTTGAAGGTGCGGGATACCAGTCAAGAGGACTCTATAGACCAATGATCGACTGTTTAATGTTTTCTAAGGGTAAGAAACCGTTTTGTAAAGTATGTGAAAAAGCCGTTATCAGAATGATAATCACTTATTGCGAATAAATCCTTGAAATCTGCTCATTTTTAAGCTTGTTTTAATTTGAGCCTAAAAATATTTGTTGCTGTACAACCTTATTGGTTGTAAAACATCTAACCCGCGTAAAAATGTTGATTGAGATTTTTTTTTGACTAAATAATTAGTATTTAAATACGTATATTCTTCTTCAATTTTTTTGAAGTTCTAAGAAGAGGGAACAAAACGGAAATTTAAACTGTCTATCCTTATTAAACAACCAAAATTAAATTAACAATCAGGAGTGATCTAAATTGAAAATAACCAAGCAGTTCACGAGCAGGGAAAGCAAATCATTAGACAAGTATTTACAGGAAATTGGTAAAGTTGATTTATTGACGCCCGACCAGGAGATAGAACTTGCGATAAGAATAAAAAAGGGGGATCAGAATGCTCTTGAGACTCTTACAAAAGCAAACCTCAGGTTCGTTGTTAGTGTTGCAAAGCAATTTCAGAACCAGGGATTGTCATTGGGAGATCTTATTAATGAAGGTAACCTTGGCTTGATAAAAGCAGCTAAAAGATTTGATGAGACCAGGGGATTTAAATTTATCTCTTATGCAGTTTGGTGGATTCGCCAGTCAATTATGCAGGCAATTGCCGAACAGTCGAGAATGGTACGTTTACCCTTAAATAGAGTTGGTGAGTTGAATAAGATAGGAAAAGCATATAGTAAGCTCGAACAGGAATATGAAAGAAAACCGAATGCTCAGGAGTTAGCACAGGAACTCGATATGGATGTTGAAGATGTAGCAAATTCGCTTCAGCTTTACGGAAGACACATTTCTGTCGATGCACCTTTCCAGAATGGAGACGATAACAAAAATAATCTCCTCGATGTTATGGTTAATGAAGAACAGCCTTCGCCTGATATTACTTTAATGGGTGAATCTCTTAAGAATGAAGTACAGAATGTTTTATCTACTCTTTCTGAAAAAGAAGCTGATGTTTTAAGATTATATTTCGGAATCAACAGCGAACGTTCAGCGACTTTAGAAGAAATTGGTGAGAAATTTAATCTTACACGTGAGAGAGTAAGACAAATAAAAGAAAAGGCTATAAGAACTTTAAGGCATGCTCCTCGCACTAAGAATCTTAAATCTTACCTGGGACAATAGTAATTGAAGTTTGACATTCCTTCTTCTTAAGAAGAGGGAATGTTTTTTTATTTTAAATCAACCCCGGAAAACCTCTTTACCTTTCTTACGCGGGCGCTCATACTCGGGAAAGAGGGATTCCTGGGATTGAGTTACACTGCATTTTAGGAGAGCGCAATGTTTAATTTCTTTTGGGAGTATTATAAACTATTTTTCTTATAGTATCGAATTGCAAGTAGGGGTATTCATCTCTTAAAACATCAATTGCATCACCTGCACTCTTGTTAGCCCGTAGTAATTTGAATTTTTTACGGATCTCCCTGTCTCGTACAGAGGTTTCATTAATTAATCCTCTGCTTTTGAGAAGCTCATAAACTTCGTTGCTGATTAGATCGGAGAGGGGATTAACAGGTTGCTCGCTCAGATTTAGATTCTCCATTACAGTAACTCCTTTATGTAGTGGTAACGATAAAAACCTAAAACCAATTACCGCAATAAAGAATTTTATTTCAACCGCATATATATGCGGTTTTAAATCAGTTTACTTAAAATATGATGATATAGGCGCATATTTATGTCGTAAGCTGCCCCTCGAAGATTTTATATCAATCCTTTTCTTATGGCTTTTGCCACTGCTTCCGATTGCGAATGAACGTGGAGTTTTCTATAAATATTTCTTATGTGATGACGCACTGTATCAACACTAATAAAAATTTTATCGGCTATTTCCTGGTAATTGTATCCATCTGCAAGAAGGTTTAAAACTTCTTTTTCTCTTGTACTCAGATCATAAGACGATTGATTACCATTTAATCCTTTATTCTGCTGAAAGACTGAAATAATTTGCCTTGCAATATTTGAGCTCATTGGTGAACCGCCATCGTAAATGTCTTTTATAGCTTCAAGAAGCCTGGAAGGCGGTGTCTTTTTTACGAGGTATCCGCAAGCTCCGGCACACAGAGCCTCAAATACAACACTGCTTTCTTCATATACAGTAAGCATAAGGATATTTAATTTTGGATTCATATCCTTTGCTCTTTTTACTCCCTCAATCCCGTTCATTCCGGGGAGACCAATATCCATCAAAACAACATCAATATCAGCTTTTGGAAGAAATGATAAGAATTTTTCACAGTCTGGAAAGGAGCCTATGCAGCTATAATCCTGCGTTCCTCCAATCAGTGCTGCCAGACCTTCCCGAATTGTTTTATTATCTTCAACTATTGCAACGTTTATCATAGTAAAAATCTATTTATAAATTAACATTAATAATAAATTATGTCCTTAATAAGCTAAAGGAATTTAAAATTGCACTAATCATTTTTTTAACTTAAAAGCCTTTTTAAGTAAGTGCAAAAATTTATTTACGCCTCCAACTTTACCTATGAACACCACACTTGTACCTTTATTCGTGGTTGAATACCATTTTAATCTTCCTCCAATGGATAATGCCCGGCTTTCCATGTTTTTTAGTCCATTACCAGGTCGTCTCCCATTATTATCCATACCTTTGCCGTTATCATTAAGCGTCATTTCCAGAATTTCACCACTTAGATTTACATCGAGTTTTATTGTATTGCATTTGCTATGTTTAATAGAATTATTTATTCCTTCTTTAAAGATCAGGAAAAGATTCTGCCTGTATTCCATCGACAGTTTAACATTTTCAAGTTTATCAAGATTTGTAGTTTTCATTGAAATCCCCATATATGTGAGCACTTCATTGTAAGAATCTTTTAACCTGATGATAAGATCGTGAAGAGAATCTCTCCGTGGATTTACTACCCAAACAATGTCGCCCATGTTATCAACCAGCGTTCGTGCAGTTTCACTAATTGATTTTAAATTTTGAGAAGAATTTTCTGTGGTATTTTTTAATTCTATGGATGTAAGCTCACTTAATATAGATATTTCAGTTAAACCTGATCCAATATTATCGTGCAAATCTGCAGCAAGTTTTGTTTTCAGTTTTTCTATCGCAAGAAGATTCCTGATTTTTAAAGTACTTAGAAAGTATATTATATAAAGTAAGACAATAATAATGATTGCTCTAAACCACCAGGTTTGCCAGAATGGGGGTAAGATTGTGATATTCATTGTTGCTCCTTTATAATTCCATATGCCATCATTGTTTGTTCCGATAACTTTGAAAATATAATCGCCAGGGGCAATATTAGTGTAGGTTGCAATTCTTTGTTTTGAGTCGGTGTAATGCCAGTCTTTATCGAATCCTTCGAGCATAAAAGCATAAGAATTATCTTCGGGGCTTGCATAATTCAATGCGGCAAATTCAAAAGAGAAAAAATTCTCACTATAATCCAGAACAACATTCCTCTTCTCGCCTTTTACTCTATTATTTAGAATTCTAAAAGAAGTTATGGCTATGTTCGGGATGTTGGGATTAAATTTTATACTATCAGGATAGAAGCTGTTTAATCCATTTATTCCACCGAAAAACATTTCGCCATCACGTGCTTTGCAATAAGCGCCCCCGCTGAACTCAAGGCTTTGCAATCCATCGGCGAGATCATACTGGATGAATGTTTCGTTTTTTTTGTTGAACTTGAATATTCCGTTGTTAGTGCTCATCCATAAATTATTCTTGTTATCTTCAAGGATTCCGTAAACTATGTAACTTGTTAGACCGTCCTTTTGACCATATCGTTTAAAGCTTTTTGTTTTTCTGTTATATTTATCTAATCCACCTCCGAATGTACCTATCCATATTACACCATCGTTATCTTCAAAAACACACATTACTCTGTCATCACTTAAAGAAGCAGGATCGTCTGGAAGATATCTGAATCTTTCAAACTTCTGGGTGTTGATATCAAACAAATTTAATCCCCCGCC
>CAZUOC010000006.1:0-17647 GCA_964622335.1 uncultured Ignavibacteriaceae bacterium | reverse complement strand
CACTATTATTATCTCTTACAAATACATTTACAGTATAGCGATAACGCCCATAGCTTCCAATAATATTTATGAACAGCAATACCAGATGCATCGTTTTATTGTGGATTATTATAAAAATTCCGTTTCTGTAAATGATCTCGGATACGTTTCTTATAGAAATGATTATTATGTAATGGACCTGGCCGGACTTGCTTCGTTAGAAGCACTAAATCATTGGAGAGCGAATGATAAATCAGACTGGATAGATAAAATCTCAAAAGAGCATAATGTTAAATTTGCGATGGTTTTCGACAAATGGTTCGACCATATTCCGGCTAATTGGTATAAGATTGCGGAACTATATCTTGGAAAGACAAAAATCTCCCCTTCATATCAGGTTGTTTCATTTTACGTAATTGATGATAATATTAAGAGTAAAATATTTCCATTACTTGAAAAATATAGGCCTACTTTGCCAAAAGATGTCAGATTAGAAATCTATTATTAATAAAAAGAACCATTACATAAAGGGCTTCCTTATGAAATTATTATCTCTCATTTCCATTTTGTTTCTTTTTTTCTTTTTTGTGCCAATACTCGAAGCAACAGAATTAATTGATCGACCTACCAAAGGAAGACAATATGAAACTCTTGCATTCAGTTTTGCGGAAAATTTAAACTTCGAAAATCTTTTCGATCTTGAAACCAATCATGTTGAACTACACATTCGTCAACCGGATTTTTCTAAGCTTGTACTTTCTTTCTTCTATAACGGTTTGGATAAGGATAGTATCGAACAATGGGAAGCACGCTTTACTCCAAAGCAGTTTGGCAAATATCTTTTTAGTTTTATGATCAATGGAATTATACAAATACAATTTGAAATACCGGTTAAAAAAAATAAAGGTGAAAAACAGGGGGGATTAACACTTTCGAATAACTTTGGAACTTTCCAGTATGAAAGCGGGGAGGCATACCGGGGAATTGGATTAAATGTGTGCTGGGCTTCTGATTATGAATATTATTTTAAAAAGATGAAAGCTGCCGGAATGGATATTACCCGCATCTGGATATGTCCATGGCATCTCTCTTTTGAATGGCAGCAAACGGGTTTGGGGCATTATGATTTAAACTCTGCTAATCAACTTGATAAAATTCTTGAACTTGCTAAGAAATACAGCATATATATAATCCTTTGTATTGATTATCATGGTGTAGCACGAAAAGGTCAGGGATATTTCAAAGAGAACAGATGGCTTGAAAATCCTTACAATAAAGTAAACGGAGGTCCCTGTAAAAATGCTGCGGATATTTTCACAAACGAAGAAGCAAAAATATTTTTTAAGAAAAAATACAAATATATTGTTTCCCGGTTTGGACATAGCTCTCAAATTGCCTGCTGGGAATTTTACAATGAGACCGATCTAATGGCAGGTAAATCAATTGATGTTAATAGATGGCATATTGAAATGGCTGAATACATTCACTCAATTGATGTACATGGACATCTTGTAAGCTCAAGCTCAACGCGTTCTTATCCTGAAAAAATTATAGACGCCTTTAAATCTTCTGCAATGGATTTTGTAATGTACCATAGTTATAACAATCTTAACATTGCCCCGTATTTTGTTGACTTCCACGAAAATACAGTTGATTATTATCAAAAGCCTGTTGTTATGGGAGAATTCGGAGTTGATTTTCGCGGAGCTGATATTACTTATCAACTTGATTCAAGTGCTGTTGGTCTTCATAATGGCATCTGGTCAGGTTTGTTTAGCGAAACGCCGATTGTTCCTTTAAGCTGGTGGTGGGATAATTACATAAAACCGTATAATCTCTGGTTCGAGTTTGAATATCTATCCCGATTTTCTAAAAAAATAAATATTGATGCGGATTATCTTGCATTTAAATCTCTGATACCTGGTTTTCTAGAAACAGATTCTACTGAACAGGTAAAGTGTTTAACACGCTGCATTTATTTTGAAGATAATGCGGGAATTTGGTTTAAAAATGATTCCTACCAATGGTCGCTTTTAAGTGATGGACACGAACTCCCACAAACAGGATCTTTCACTCAGACTATTCCTGATCTCATGCCCGGCAATTATACAATTACCTGGTACGATCCGCAGACAGGAAAATTCTTAGAAAATAAAAGTGAAGCGGAAGTTAATGAATATGGACTATTGAAACTAATTATTCCGTCTTTTAATAAAGATATTGCTTGTTTGTTGATAAGAAAAGATTAAACTGAATTTCTATAACAAAATTCATCCAAGAAAATGTAATGACTAAAAACCGGATGGAAGCTTTTAGTGATGGAGTTCTTGCCATAATAATAACAATTATGGTTTTGGAAATGAAAGTACCGCATGGAACCGACTTTGCTTCTTTATGCCCATTGCTTCCTGTATTTCTAAGCTATTTACTAAGTTTTATTTTTCTTGGAATTTACTGGAATAACCATCATCATCTGATGCAGGCTGTTAAACGGGTTAACGGAAGTATCCTTTGGGCGAACCTGCACTTGCTCTTCTGGTTATCGCTTACTCCCTTTGTAACGGGGTGGATGGGAGAAAATAATTTTGCTGCTTTGCCTGTTGCTCTTTATGGTGTTATCTTATTGTTTGCAGCAATTGCCTACTATATTCTTACACTTACACTCATTTCTCACCATGGCAAAAATTCTACACTGGCAGTTGCCGTTGGAAATGATTTTAAAGGAAAGATATCCGTAGTTATCTACATAATTGCTATCCTTTCTTGTTTTATTCATCCTTTAATTGCCGGAGGACTTTATGTCTCCGTAGCAATTATGTGGCTAATCCCTGATAGAAGAATTGAAAATGTTATATCTGATAAGTAAATATAAAAGGAGAAACAAATGGCTAAAGTTTCCTGGGGCGTTTTAAGCACAGCAAATATAGGAACTGAAAAAGTGATTCCCGCTATGCAAAAAGGCACATACTCGGAAATCTATGCAATTGCATCGCGGGACTTAGATAGAGCAAAACAAGTTGCAAAAATTTTGAGTATTCCAAAAGCATATGGATCCTACGGGGAGTTGCTGGCTGATAAAGAGATAGCCGCAATTTATATTCCGCTTCCAAATCATTTACATGTTGAATGGACAATAAAATCATTAAAAGCCGGTAAGCATGTTCTATGTGAAAAACCGATAGGAATGAATTACGACGATGCTGTGTACTTACAAAATGAAATAAAATATTTTCACAAACTGAAAGTGATGGAAGCTTTTATGTATAAGCATCACCCACAGATGCAGAAAGTAAAGAAATTAATTAATAACGGTAAAATTGGGGACCTGAGAACTATACATACAATGTTCTCATACTATAACGATAATCCAAATAATATACGGAACATGGCTGATATCGGCGGAGGCGGACTTTTAGACATCGGTTGCTACTGTATTTCCATATCAAGATTTTTGTTTAATGCTGAACCGAAACAACTCTGTGCAACAATTGAATACGATCCCAAATTTAAAACAGATCGGTTTGTGTCTTCCATATTGAAATTTGAAAAAGGTAATGCTCTTTTTACATGTTCAACACAGTTGGAAAATAACCAGTTCGCAAAAGTGATTGGGACAAAAGGAAAAATAGAAATTGAAACTCCTTTTACCCCATCTTTTGTTGAAAAAGAAAAAGTGACTCTTTATTCTGGAGACGATAAGGAAGAAATAAATTTGGAGCCAAGCAACCATTACACAATTCAGGGCGATATGTTTTCACAGGCAATCCTTAACGATACAGAAGTTTTCACTCCTTTTGACGATGCAGTTGCTAATATGAAAGTAATAGATAAGATTATAGAGAGCTCTAAATCTGGTAACTGGGTTAATCTATAAGGAAATCATTACTTGTGCTTTATGATTATTTTTTTATTTTCCTAATTAAGAAAAATTTAGAGACAGACTATTATGCAAGAATTCTTAAACCAATCCTTTTATGGCAATACGGTTTACAATTACGTTGTTGCCATCGGTATTTTTATTGTTGGAATAATAATTCTAACTATATTTAAAAAGATTATCCTTTCGCGTCTTAAAAAATGGTCAGAGAAAACTGTAACAACGGTAGATGATTTCCTGGTAAAAGAAATTGAAAAAGCGGTTGTTCCGGTCCTATATATAGTAATTTTTTATCTCGCTTTTAAATCATTAACATTTCCAGATAAAACTGTTGCAATAACAGATAAAGTACTCATAGTATTTGCTACATTCTTTTTTATCCGTGTGATAACGTCAACATTAAAATATTCACTTAATTCATATGTTAAAAGAAGGACTCCTGAAGAAGCCGATGCTGAAAGAAGGTTAAAACAGATTAATGGCATAACATTAATTATAAGCTTCGTAATATGGTCGGTAGGTTTTGTTTTCCTGCTTGATAATTTCGGCTTTAAAATATCTGCTGTTATAGCAGGACTTGGTATTGGCGGTATTGCTATAGCTCTTGCGGCACAGGCAATCCTCGGTGATCTCTTCAGTTACTTCGTCATCTTTTTTGATCGTCCTTTTGAAATAGGAGATTTTATTAATCTTGGCGGTGAGTTTGTTGGAACAATTGAATATATAGGGATAAAGACTACAAGGATCAGAAGCCTGAGCGGGGAACAGATTGTTATTTCTAATACAGATCTTACAAGCTCACGGGTTAGAAACTACAAGAGAATGGAAAGAAGAAGAGTTGTATTTAAACTCGGAGTTATCTATCAAACCACATCAAAACAGCTCGCAGAAATTTCTGCAATAGTAAAAAATATTATAGAAGAACAACCCGATGCAACTTTTGACAGGGGGCATTTCCAAAGTTATGGAGACTTTAGTCTGAACTTCGAATTTGTTTATTATGTATTAAGCAGCGATTATAATAAATATATGGATACTCAGCAGGCAATTAATCTTAAGGTTTATGAAGAATTCGAAAAGCAGGGAATTGAGTTTGCCTATCCCACTCAGACTTTATTTGTAAGTAAAAATGCTTCGGAAGATACGGCTGGTTCAAATTAGAATATTTGTTCATCTGTTTGTTCATTTATTGCTGTTTTTTACCTTGAAGCTACAAATCCAAAAAATATCCGAACTTAATTGAACATTGGGGAAAAGATCTTATTTTGAACCTATAGAGAGTTAGAATGCAGCGTTTTATTAAATTTCGGAATTTGGGTCTATCAACAATAATTTTTTACACTACTCTATCTATAGCCCAGAACATTAATATCGAGAAATTTCAGTACCTGTCACCAGTTCCGGGTTCTAAGTTAAATTCAAAAGAAACTAATATTATTATTAAACCCGGTAATGAATTTGATAAATCTTATATAGCTAGACCGTCTTCTATAACTGTTACCGGCAATAAAAGTGGAATCCATCGTGGCAAAATAATCTTGGCTGAAGATAACAGAACTTTAATTTTCAAATCTTATGAAAAATTTACTAACAGTGAAACCGTCACTGTCCAGTTAAACAACTTGAAAACAAGTTCAGGTAAACAAATTCCAAATCTTAATTATTCATTTGAAACATCGGAAATAGATTTAAACGAACAAATTAAATCCAATCCAGAAAAATATTCTGAATTTTTAAGTTCTCAATTTGGAATTGAAAAAAATTTTCTTCAACCATGGAAAATTTTCAAAAATTTCCACAATTTAAAAACATATACTGTTCAACACGATTCCTTCCCGGAAGATTTCCCTGAAATTACAGTTGATTCAATTAATAATCCCGCTCCCGGATATATTTTTCTTGCCCCTTTTGGTTATCCTAAGTCAATAGAAAGTACATATCTCATTATTACAGACAACTATGGAGTTCCTGTTTTCTATAAAAAGACCGGAGCAGAAACAACACACAATTTCAAAAAACAAGCAAACGGTCTTCTTACTTATTTTCAAATCACAAAAGATTACGTGATGGACAGTTCTTACAATATTATTGATAGCCTTACTATGCAAAATGGTTATTCAACTGATTTACACGAATGTTTGATTCTAGAAAACGGTTATTCTTTTTTAATGTGTTATGATCAGCAACGTATTAGGATGGATACTATAGTTGGGGGTGGAAATCCAAATGCACTTGTAAACGGCATCGTTATCCAAGAATTGGATGAAAATAAAAATGTAATATTTCAGTGGAGAACCTGGGATCATTTTAAGATTACCGACGCAACTTATGATGTTAACCTAACCGGCTCTACTGTTGATTATGTACATGGCAATGCGATTGAGGTAGACAATGATGGAAATCTATTACTATCATTCAGACACCTGGATGAGGTTACAAAAATTGACATTCAAACCGGAGACATAATTTGGAGATTGGGTGGAAAATATTGTAAAAATAATCAATTTACTTTTACGAATGATTCAATAGGTTTCTCACATCAGCATGATGTTAGAAGGTTAACTAATGGAAATATTACTGTATTTGATAACGGAAATCTTCATAGCCAGCCATTTTCCAGAGCTATTGAATACCGATTAGATGAAATAAATAAAACTGCAACATTAGTCAGAGAATATAAAAATAATCCCCAAACATATTCAGTTGCAATGGGAAGTAATCAAAGACTGGGTAATGATAATATGTTGGTGGGGTGGGGACTGACCAACAGCCCACCTACTATAAGTGAAATTACTCCAGCCGGAGATGTTACACTATATCTTAACATTCCCAGCGCATTGGTAAATTACAGAGCTTCGAAGACTCCTTGGAAAACGAATCTATTTGTTGCAAGTCCTGATACTTTATTCTTCGGAAATGTAAACTTAAGCGATTCTTCAGAGCAGTATTTTGATATAATTAATAATTCAAGTCAAGAAATAGAAATTAATGGTTTGCTCAACAGAGACTCTTCTTATAAAGTAATGACATCTCTTCCTATAATAATTCCTGCATTTAGTGATTTAACTATCGGAGTTATATTTAAACCAAGCGTAGAAGGAGACCATTTTGATGATCTCCATTTACAATGGAATAGAACAAATGAACGTATTGCCCAGGTTCTGCCAATGAGGGGAACCGGCAGACCAATAATCCCAGTTGAATTATCCTCTTTTACAGCATCAGCCCCCGGTGAATCGGTAATGCTGAATTGGACTACTGCTACCGAGACAAATGTATTTAAATTTGAAATTGAAAGAAAAGGCATTCAAACAAATTGGGAAAGCATTGGTTTCGTAAATGGACACGGGACAACCACAGAACCTATTGCTTATTCGTTTACTGATAATAATATAGAATCTGGAACTTATTCTTACAGGTTAAACCAAATTGATATAAATGGAACTTTTTATCAATCAGAAGTAGTGGAGATTAATGTAATTATTCCACTAAAATTTACTCTGCATCAGAATTATCCTAATCCTTTTAATCCGACAACAAAAATTAGCTTTACTATACCCGAAGCTGGAATAGTATATCTAAAAGTATACGATGTTTTGGGACGCCTCGTTAAAACTTTATTGAGTAAAAGAATGCAAAAAGGTAATCAAGAGATAAATTTTGACGGAGAAACATTCGCGAACGGAGTTTATGTTTATACTCTTAAAATAAATAACTTCTTTGATTCAAAGAAAATGATCCTGTTAAAATAGAGATCTTATGATATTTAGAATTCTTCCTGTTTTATTTTGTCTTACTTCAATACTTTTCTCACAGCAAGATTATAAACCGTGGATTAAGGTAGAGAAAGGACAGTATAAAAAAGCAATTGAATTTTCGAAGATTCAGTATCCGGGTGATTCTCAAATTGATGTTACTTATTATGGGCTAAATTTAAAAGTTACCTCGAATCCAAACTACTTATCTGGAAATGTTATCATCGGTATCGAGACTGATACCGATTCACTCGATAGTTGTTATTTAGATTTAAGGAATGCGCTTTCTATTGATTCCCTGCTTCTGAATGGTTTACCAGCAACTTATAATCACCTCAATCATAAAATAAATATTACTCTCGACCACACTTACACAAAAGGCGAGACATTTATCATTAAGATATATTATGAAGGTGTACCGGGTTCAAGTGGCTTTGGCAGCTTCGAGTTTGGATCACATAATGGAAAAACCGCGATATGGACTTTGAGTGAACCTTATGGTGCACCCGATTGGTTCCCTTGCAAAGATTCTCCTGCCGATAAAGCAGATTCCTCTGATGTATGGATTACTGTTGATAACAACCTAACCGCAGTATCGAATGGGACGCTGGAAAGTGTTGCAGATAATCCGGGGGGAACTCATACATTCCATTGGAAAAATCATTACCCGATAGACCACTATCTAATTTCACTAGCCATAACAGACTATTATGAGTACGATACTTATTTCAAATATAGTCCGAAAGATTCAATGGTTATTTCACATTTTGTTTATCCAGAGTCTTTTAATTCAATCAAAAAATATCTTGATGAAACTGCAGACATGCTGGAAGTATTTAGCGAAAAGTACGGACTATATCCTTTCATAAAAGAAAAATACGGTCATGCACAGTTTGGATGGGGAGGAGCTATGGAACATCAAACTTGTACTTCAATAGGATATTGGCGTTCAGATTATGTCTCTCACGAACTTGCACATCAGTGGTTCGGGGACAAAATAACCTGTAGGGACTGGCACCACATCTGGCTCAACGAGGGCTTTGCAACTTACTCTGAAGCAGTTTATATAGAAGCCAAAAATGGACGCTCAGCATATAATTCACAAATCCAGAGTGAGATGAATAATGCAAAAAACGCTCAAGGTTCGATATGGGTTCAAAACATCTCGAGTGTAAAGGAAATCTTTAACGGTGCACGTTCCTACTCCAAAGGTGCTTGCGTACTTCATATGTTAAGGGGAATTGTTGGCGATTCAGTCTTTTTCAATATCATGAAATCTTATGCGACTAATCCATCCCTCTCGTACGGAGTTGCTACAACTGAAGATTTTCAGGCTATTGCAGAAAACATTTCAGGAATGGATCTCAGTTACTTTTTTAAAGAATGGATTTATGGAGAAAATTATCCTAACTATACAGTCAGTTGGAGTAAAAACCAGGTTAGTGAGGACTTATATGAAGTTAGCTTGAATATTAATCAGTCTGGGAATAAAAAATCTTCGTTCTTTACAATGCCGATTAAAGTAAAGATTAGTACTACGCTTGGAGACACTATAGTTACACTTTTCAATGATTCTCAAACACAGAATTTCCAGTTCGATATCTTAGGTAATCCATCATCAATTAATTTTGATGATGGTAACTGGATATTGAAAAGTTTGCAAACTACCTTTACTGATGTTAACGATTTATCATCTCCCCTCCAATATAGTCTTGAACAGAATTACCCTAATCCTTTTAATCCATCTACTAAAATTCGTTTTCAACTGCCGACATCATCATTTGTAACAATGCGAGTTTTTGATATAATGGGGAGAGAAGTATCTACGCTCGTTAACGAGTATAAACTCGCAGGAAAATATGAAGTCGGGTTTGATCCATTAAATTTGTCGAGTGGAATTTATTATTATTCTCTCAGAGCAGGGAGTTTTTTTAAAACACGCAAGATGTTGTTTCTTAAGTAGAATTCTTTGAATTAAAAAACCTTACCTACGATTATGCTGATCGAGTATTTGTCTTGCCTTTGTTTTATATAAAAGATGATAAAGGACATCAAGGTAAGCATTGAGTTCTTCCATCTCAATATTTGTAGTGAATTTCCAGAAGCCATAGATCTTCGCAAGTGATAAAAGATTATTAGCATACAAATCCCAGTTATACGCTGAATCAACCCGTTTTATTGCTTTTGAAGAAATCTCCTCCCAGGTTTTAGTATCTTTCTTGCATGACTTTAAGAAGCTTAGAATCTTCTTTGTTGTCTCAACATTATTGATAGGATCTATATGAAAACCCGATCTCCCATCCTGTATTATCTCAAGTGGACCTCCGTACATTGTTGCAAAAACCGGAAGACCAGATCGCATTGCTTCCAGCACTGTCAAGCCAAATCCTTCAAACAAAGCAGGCTGCACAAAGACGCCTTTATGATCAGCAATTAACCTGTAAACCTCGCCTGATTGATCTTTTCTGAAAAGTTTACCAATCCATCTTATTTTATTATTTAGATTATATCTATCTATAAGGCTATGCATAATTTCAATCTCATTACGTTCCTCATTATCTGCAGATTTATTCACGTCAATGTTTCCGGCAACAATAATTAGGTTCGCAAGTTTCCGCATTTCGTCACTTTCACCAAACCATGTCACAAGTGAAGTCAAATTTTTAATTCTATCCAATCTTGCCATAGAAAAAATTGGAATGAGATCTGGGTTTTCAAGGTTACCCACTACATCTTTATCGGGTGCATTTTCAAAAATCAGTTTATGAAGTTCTTCCCCCGTTTCTTTAAGCCTATCTTTTTTTTGTGAATAAGGAAAATATACTTTTGTATTTACGCCAGGGGGAACAATATTAAACTTTGGATGAAAAAGATTTATTCCGCCCGTAACTCTATAAAGATCGGGCATAGTAAAATTTTTATATGATTCGTATTGACCAATACTATCTTCCGTTCCCACAATTTCCTGGTATGATGAGGTAATAATAAAGTTTGCAGCATTCATTGCCAGAAGATCAGCCGTAAACTGAATTGAAAAATGATATTGATCTTCATGGTTTCGCCAGTATAAACCGCTGTACAAATATTTACTTTTCTCAAGCGCATGTGCAATATTACACTGGGTTATTCCGAATTTCTTCGCAAGCATATATCCAACCATATTACCATCAGAATAATTACCAATGATAAAATCCGGTCTTTCACCAAACTCTGCAAGTAGCTCTTTGTAAGAATCCTCCGCAAATGTTTCTAAGTATGGCCATATTTCAAATCTCGATATCCAGTTATCTGTTACATTTTTATTAAAGGTTCTAAACGGTACCCGAAGTATCCAGGAATTTTTTGTCCCATGAACTTTTTCTAATCTTTGGTTACATTTTGTCCCCTCAGAGTTCGGAATAAGCCTCGTTAAAATTAATATTTTAGGTTTAGCCTCAAGGCCAGAATCATTTAATGATTTAGTGATGGCTTTCTCAAGAGCTTTAACCTGATCAAGTATATACACAACCTGTCCGCCTGTATCTGGTTTACCGAGAACACCATACTGACCAAAGAAACCGTGGGGAGAAACAATAACAATATTAAATATCATTGGTATACGTGAAAGAAAATCCCGTAATGATAAATGATCCGGAGATTGCATTATTCTATCCAAAAGTTCAAGGCTTTCACTGATTTTGCCTGCGGTATTTCCAAGTCCGCGTTCAAAGCCAAGCTCCTGAAGTAGGTGCCTAATATTTATATATGGCTCTTTATCCGGATACTTCCTTAATATATCCAGGGCTTTATCTATGCTACTGCTAAGTTTCTCGGGATTATTTATTCGTCCATTAACAATGAGTTGCTGGTTTTTATATTTATGAAGAAAAAGAAAATCGAACAATGCTTTACTTAATTTTTCGGGATTAGTAAACATTGTACTTGATAAATAACGATTTAAATATTCTACACCCTTGCCTATACTTTTAGATTCCCGAATGCTGGGGAATTTATCATAAAAGGTGCTGAAGTTTAACGAGAGAAGATCATTATTGGTTTGGGGATTAACGAAAAGTTCTTTTACTTTTAGATATTCAAGTGCACTTATTTTTTCATAAAACATCTCTTCTATATTAAAAAGATAATAATCCGATAAACCAATCTTTTCCCGGAATTCAAAATAAACATAATTTCCTAAGCAAACTGATTCGGTTGTTTTTTTTAATATCTCTTCTATTGCTGCATGGTTTCCTTCTTTATCTTCTTCCCTAAATGAAATAAGAATTTCAAGAAGATTACCTTTTACAAAAAGCTTATGTTCGGAATTAAAAACTTTAGTGAGGTAACGGAAGAAATCTTTCTTGTTTTCCTCAATTATGGATACAACATTTTCACTCACCGAAATTTCCTTTCCCATCTGTTAAAAATTTATAATAATTAATCCCATCAATAATCCCGCCAGCATAGTTTTTATTTGAAAAATAGACTCTTTTACTTTCTCTTAAAGAATCAAGTTCGTGGCTATAATTGCCGACAACAACTCCGAGCAATTCTCCTTTGAGCATTTCTTCATCATTCCCGGAATCTCCTGCAACAAGTATATTTTCATAAGGAATATTCCACCTGTAAGATAAATACCTTATAGCTTTTCCTTTAGACGCCCTATATGGTAGAATGTCTAAATATTGTCCGTGGCTAAAAATAATATTTGCTTTAATTTTATTCTTTATAAGGATATCTTTTACCTTCTCGAGATTACCATAGTCCTCAAAAGTATAGTAACTTATCTTAAATTCTCTTTGACTATCCTCTTCCTGCAGTTGCAAAAAATTAAATTCTTTTAAAAGATGATGAATTTTTCCCTTGTTCCACTGATGATTTATATGGGCTTTCCAACCTTTTGAATAAATGAGTTCCCCTTTATAATTATAATATATTTCTGAACCAACAGAAGAAATAATAACAATGGGATGCATAACATTATGCTCTTCCAGAACTTTGAAAGCGGAATCGACAGTCCTGCCGGTCGCAACAGCAAAGCCAATTTCAGAGCTTACTTCATTTATAACCTTATTGAATTCAACAAGCGAATTATCATCTCCAAGCAAAGTATGATCTATATCTGAAACTATAAGTTTTTTCATGTTGAGGAGTTTTCTGCCCACATTACTAAAGCTACTTGGCTTCTCCGTTTCTTTATCAAAAATTTTATTGAGCTCATTAATATAACAATCTGTATGTGCTTTCCATGTATAATATTTTTTCACGTTTTTCATACCATTCTCTGAATATTCTTTCCATAATTTTTTATTATCAAGAATCTTGTTTAATGCTTTAGAAATATTTTGGTGATCCGTTACATCAACAAGAATTCCGTTTTTACAATTTGCAATAATATCTCTTGGTCCACCATCATCCGTTGCAACAATCGGCACACCGGAAGCTGCTGATTCAATCAACGTTAAACCAAAAGGTTCGGTAAGAGCGGCATTAACAAATATGCCTCCGGTTTCAGCAGCAATTCTATATAACTCCGGAACTTCATGCTGGGTGTCATGTTTTTTAGGAATTGCCATTTTACCATACAGATTATATTTATCCATTAAAAGAAGAATTTCCGTTAGCACTTCACGTTCGTTGTCAGGCATAGTTTGTATATCTTTTCTTATCCCGGCAAAGATTGCAAGATTAGCTTTTACTCGAAGTTCTTTATCTTCGCCATAGGCAGTAATTAATCCGGAAATATTTTTCCTTTTATCCGGTCTACAGAGAGTAAGTATTATTGGTTTATCAATATCCATAAAAAACCTATGTAGCTTTTCACTAATAGACGTAATCGTTTCTTTAGCTTCATCATCAAAAGGACGTTCTTCGTTGTAAGGGTAAAATTTTTCAATGTCAACTCCCGGGGGAATTACTCTGAATTTAGAGGCTGAACTGTTCTTGTACTCACCATACTGTTCATTAATCTCCTGGCTTGTACTTGTTACTATCATATCTGCATAATACATAACAGTTTCTTCCACATCTATCCGGTGGTTTATTTTATACCTCTTCTCAATATCTTCTATAGCAAGTCCTTCCCCAAGCAATCTTCTTAATTTAGCTCTTCCAAGAGAATGTCCTGTCTGAACAAAGAGAATTCCGAAAAATTTTGTTAACTCCGAGCAAACATATCCTGCATCAGCATAATGACCATGAATAACATCCGGAAGCCTTCCGCCCGACTTAATATGTTTTATACATTTATCAATAAACTCTTCGAGATGATTCCAGAGCAGCTCTTTTCGTATATACTTTCCTCCACCAGCTCTAATCCTAATAATTTTGAATTTATCATTTATCTTTTCTTCGGACTTTGAATAATCTTCCGAAACATTTTTGTCTTTTATCTGACGTGTAATTAGTTCAACCTTTTCAACTCTTGGCTCTTCACTTAAGGCTTTCCCAAGTTCTAAGACATATTTTATCTGTCCGCCAGTATCGGCATCTCTACCATATTCAACATTCTCGGACCTGATAAGTCCGTGAATGCTGTACAATTGTATATAAAGTCCTTTCTTTTTAAAGGTCATTTTGCAATTGCCGATTTAAATTTATTATATACACCATCATCCTCTGGAAGGGCTCCTGTTACCTTAACTATTTCACCTGCAAAATCATTTGCTGTTTTATTAAGTTCCTCCAAACTCAATTTATTTATATATCCTACGCAAAGAATCGCAGCATAAGCGTCTCCTGCACCGACAGTATCAACCGTTTTTTCAACAGAAGCTTTACAATAACTTACTTCGTCTGCCCGAAATAGATAAGAACCTCTTTCTCCTTTGGTAACACAAATCATATCAATATTAAAAAGGTTTTTCATCTTTAATGAAGACTTTTCAAGATCATAATCATCAGCAAGAAAAAGCTTATTAAGAAGAATAAGTTCATCTTCATTAATCTTTAACACATCAGAAGTTTTTAGAGAAAGTTCGATTATTTCTTTTGTATAAAACTTTTGCCTGATGTTAAGATCACAAAAGAACTTTACTTTTTTACTAAATAAAGATTGAATGGTTTCTCTTGAAACGGTATTTCTTTGAGCGAGGGTTCCAAAGTAAAGGCAATCTGATTGAGCAATTAAATCATCAATATTATTTTGCAGCTTAATAAAATCATAAGCACAATTTTCTTTTATAACCCAATTGGGGATTTTATTTTCATTTAGATTTGCTGTTGCTTTCCCGGTTGGGTGATCATTATCTATCTGTATAAATTCGAAAGATATTTCCTTCTTCTTAAAAAAGTCCAAAATCTCTTTCCCATGTTCATCGTTGCCGACTCTACTGATAAAATTTCCATCTCCCGATAGCTTTATAACGTGATAAATAAAATTAAACGGTGCCCCGCCAATTTTTTTGTCGTTGTCATAAACATCAAAAAGAATTTCTCCTATAGATGCAATTGCGGGCATAATGCTGCTTTGATTATGAGAAAAGTTATCACATAATAATATTTTTAATAATAATTGCAAATTAAAGACTCAATTTTTATATATCCAACTATTTGATTTCACTAAAATTAGCTTAAATCGGGGTGAATTTTTTACTGCCGTTTATCACATTATTTTATGGTTAGAAAGAAAAATTAATTATCTTCTTTCCTCAAAAAAATAAGGTGATGTAATGCTCAGAAAAGCTTTTAATTTAATAATTATCACTTTGGTTTTTGCTTTTCAATTTAGTCTTGCCGGCGGCAATCACCCGGAAGAAAACAAAAAATCGCAAAACCCATTCTTAAATGTTTTTAACACCCTCATAAACTATAACTCAATAACTGCTAATGAAATAAAATCTGCCACAGATATAACAATTGAAAAGGCAAAAAAATCTCTTGGGGATATTTACAACATAGAAAATGATAAACGCACTTTTGAAAATACAGCATTAGCCTTTGATGATATTTATAATGATGTGAATGATGTCTTTGGTCCAGTTTACCTGATGGCAAATGTTCATCCGTATAATGACATCAGAAATGTTTCTAATGCTGAAATTGGTCAGTTTAGTAAATTCTTTAATGAATTAACTCTGGATGAAAAACTTTATAAAGCTTTTAAGGATTATTCAACAACAAATGAAGCTAAAAGTCTTTCGGGCTATAAAAAGAGATTTGTTACAAGAGCCATTGCGGACTTTGAGAGAGATGGTCTTAATCTTTCTCCCGAAAAAAGGAACGAGCTTAAAACACTTCAGGATAGTTTATCAGATATGTCAATTGAGTTTTCCAAAAACATAGCCGAGGTTAATGATTATCTTATTGTTGATGAGGCAGAAATACAGGGACTGGATGAAGAATATAAATCTGCACATAAAACCGATGGCAAATACAAAATAGATCTGAGCTATCCTTCATATTTTCCCTTTATGAAGTTTTCTACTTCTGAAAAAGCCAGAAAAGATCTTTACATAAAGTATACGAACCGGGCTGCCGATAAAAATATTACTCTTTTACGTAAAGTCTTACAAGTAAGAAAAGAGATTGCAACTTTGCTCGTTTATAATTCTTATGCTGAATATGCAACTGCAAACAGGATGGCTAAAAATCCCGCTTCAGTCTGGAATTTTGAAAACAATCTTATAGACAAAGTAAAAGAGAAAGCAAAGTATGATTATGATGAATTATTAAGAGTGAAACGGACTTATTTAAATGATCAAAATGTGAAAACAATTCAACCGTGGGAAGCTGGATTTTTTAACGATCGCTTGCTAAAAGAAAAATATCAGCTTGATCAAAACAAGGTTAAAGAATACTTTGAACTGAACAACGTACTTGATGGATTGTTCCTTGTCGCTCAACAATTATTTGATGTTAAATTCAGGGAAATAAAAAATCCTTCGGTCTGGCAGGGTGACGCAAGATTATTCGAAGTAATTCAAAATGGAAAAGTAATATCTCATTTTTATCTCGATCTCTTTCCACGCGATAATAAATTTTCACACGCTGCTTCTTTTCCTATGATAAGTGGAAAATTAACAAAAGCTGGATATCAAATGCCCGTTGCAGCTTTGGTTTGCAACTTTCCAAAACCTGCTGAAAACCAGCCTTCTTTGCTTCTTCATTCAGAAGTTGAAACATTCTTTCATGAATTTGGACATATCTTGCATAGTATTCTTACCAAAACTGAGCTTGCAAGCTTCGCCGGAACTTCTGTATCCAGAGATTTTGTTGAGGCACCTTCCCAGATGTTAGAAAACTGGGTTTGGAATTATGATATATTAGTAAAATTTGCAAAACATTATAAAACAAATGAGCCTCTTCCAAAATCATTATATGATAAAATGTACGCTGCAAAAAATGTTGGTTCCGGTTTAGCAACATTGCAGCAAATTTTTTATGGACTCATAGATTTTACATTAGAAGACAAGTATGATCCTTTCGGAAATAAAACAACAACTGATATTGTAAAAGAACTTCAGAACAAGATTACTTTATATCCTTATCTTGATGGAACACACATGCAGGCTGCATTCGGACATTTAATGGGATATGCTGCGGGATACTACGGTTATTTGTGGTCGAAGGTTTATGCACAGGATATGTATAGTGTATTCGAAAAAAATGGTACGATGGATAAAGATACGGGCAGAAGATACCGGGATATTATTCTTGCAAAAGGTGGAAGTGAAGATGAGTTAAGTCTTGTCAGACAATTTTTACAAAGAGAACCGAACCAGGATGCATTTCTTAAATCTTTAGGATTAAATGAAATGGACAATTAAAATCTTTCACAATAATTTTTTATTATAAATCATCTTGTACAATAAATCTTATTGATTGAAAATTTTTTACTGGTTAACTTAATCTTACAATAACCAAAATTAAGATGGAGATTTTGTGAGCAAGACGGTGGTTTCAATGAAAAAGAAAAAGCGAATTGCCCTGATTGCACATGATAACCGAAAAATGGATCTGTTGGAATGGGCAAAATTTAACCATGATCTTCTCGGTGAACACGAGCTTTTCGGAACCGGCACAAAAGGACAATTAATTGCAAATGAATTAAAACTAA
>CAZUOC010000005.1:0-17663 GCA_964622335.1 uncultured Ignavibacteriaceae bacterium | reverse complement strand
ACTTCCTGATAAAATTTGGTACTTAGTTTGAAAGTAATATTGAAATAAATTAAGTTTAACAAAGAGAAGGGGCTCTTAATTCTTATTAAGGCATTTTTTTAAAAACTTATAAAGTGGGATCATTTTGAAAGCCTTTGAACTCGGCACTAATGTTATAGATAAAGTATTAGAAGAGTTAGAAAAAGCTGAACAATTTATTAAAATTGCGGTTTTCCAAATTCATTTGGATAATTTATTTGATCTATTGGAACGAAAAGTAAAGCAGGGCCTCAAAATTGAAATTTTCACTTTACCTTATGATAGTATTAATAGCCCCATAAGAGAACCTATAAAAGAGCGTTTAGAAAAATTGTCAAGCCAAGGTATAAATTTGCATTTCTGTAAATGGAATGTTGGAGATCCTGAAAGAACTTCAACTGCAATAGGGAGATGGTATTCTTTTCATGGAAAATTTATAGTGACTGATAAATCCGCTATTGCGCTAAGTGCCAACTTTACTCAAAGTAATGAATTGGATGCCGTTATTATAACGGATGAACCACAGTTACTTCGTGGTTTTGTTAAGAGTTATGATGAGCTATTAAACTTATTTATAACCGACTATGAAGGATATGATGGAGAAATCCGAAACAAAATTATTCGGACGGGTTTAAGCAATATTGAAAATGTTTTTGAGTTGCCAAATATAATTCAGACTACTACACATCAAAATAATTGGATTAAACACTATCCGGCTTTGCTTTGCCCTAACGATATTCAGATAGAGGAAAAATTATGTATCTCACCCTTCGACGTTAGAGGAAGAAACATATACGAAAAAATTCTTGATGAAGCGAAAAAATACATTTTTATTTCAGCTGAAAGTTTTACAGACATAACTTTCGGGCAGTTTTTACGTAAGATAAAAATGGAGAAAAAAATAAATGTATGTTTGCTAACTGGATTTACAAGTATGGATTTTACAGATAGAATCCAAAAAATGTATAGAGAGCTAATAGCTGACGAAATTGACATCTATACAATAGAAAGTGATTTACATGCTAAACTATTAATAACGGACAAGCATTTATTGATTGGCTCAATTAACTTGAATAAAATGAATCTCGGATTCAACCAAACAAGGAATTATTGGAGAGAAAATACAGAAACATTTTTCGTAACTTCCAATGGCACTCTAATCAAAGATGCCAAAAGAAAATTTGAAAACCAAATAAATAATAGTATTAGAATGGAAATAAAATTAGCCGAAAAAATTCAGAAAGATGTTTCCAATATTTTAAAAAAATCATTCAATGTCCGTTCTAAAAAGGAAGTTAAAGAATTATGTTCAAAATTTGTTTTGTTGAAAGAAATTGAAGTTAAGAAAGATACCAACAAACTTGTAAAGATTATGAAAAAATTGATGAATCATTACGACACCTTAATTGCTAACCGAGATACATTTGTTATGGCGGTAATCTTATTTTATTTGCAGGACAGAAAGCACACTCGTTCAGAAATTAAGAATAAGCTAGATAAATTAGTGATTATCAAAAATTTAAACACATTACTAAAAAACCTATTGGATTCTAAGTTCATTGAGGTTGAAGAAGATTTTTATAAAATAAATATTGAAACCCTATTTGAGTAAGGAGTATAAAATTTGATTTGCGAAATAATCAACAATGATTGTTTGACTTATTTAGATTCAACAGAATATGAATTTAATTTAACTTATCTTGATCCTCCTTTTAATCAAAATAAAAATTATAATAGCCATAATGACAAAATGGATCCTGAAGAATACTGGGAATGGATGAAGACAGTCTGTAAAAAAATTTATGATAAAACCATATCACGTGGATCCATCTATTTTATGCAAAGAGAAAAAAACGCCAAAGAAGTTATTAGTGCGTTGGAAGATGCTAATTGGAAATTTCAAAATATGATAATATGGAAAAAAAAATCTTCGGCAGTCCCCGGCAATAATAAATATGGAAAACATTATCAAATAATTGTTTTTGCAACCAAAGGAAAAGCTCCAAAAGTCTTTAATAAACTTAGAATTAATCCTCCGCTTCTCGTTACAGAAAAATATCAGAGACCGGATGGAATGTACGTTACAGATGTCTGGGATGATATACGCGAACTAACGTCTGGTTATTTCGCTGGTGAAGAACCTCTTAGGCTGAAAAATGGTGAACGCTCACATGTTCAACAATCACCAATTCAATTATTATTGCGTATAATATTATCATCGTCCAAACCTGGTGACTTTATTTTAGACCCTTTCTGTGGAACGGCTACAACCAATATTGTCTCACGACAATTAAGCAGAAATTCAATTGGTATCGAGAAGGACCAACAATATTTTCAATATTGCAAAAATAGATTGAACGAATTTAGAAATGTAGACAAGATTGACCGATTCAAAGATGATTACAAATTTACTATGGATTTAGGCGACATTTGGGGATCTTCAGATAGTTTGAAAGAATTTAGTCCAACGCAGTATGCGTTATTCGAAAAGAAAACAAATTATAAATAAAGATATCCTAAATTCCTTCTACAAAACTTATTTTCTTCATAAGCAATTTCTTTTCTGCTTTAGACGTCGTTAATAGCGAATGATAATAATAATTTACCTGCTTCATTTCTTATCACTTAATCTTCCAGCAGCCATTTATTAGCTTTCCCGATAGTATTAAAATATCTAAAATCGCACCATTTAACATTGGATTTAGTTGTTTTAAGAAAATGGTCATCATTCTGATCACCTGAAATGACAATTGCTATCTTATCGTTACTCTTAAATCCAAATTGTTCTAAAACATCTCCGTCTGTGTGCAGCTTGTAGATACCTGCTTCCTGTAAAGATTTTGTGTGATTAATTAAAAATTTATTACAATTGTATTCGTGTGCGAGTTTTATTGCCCCTAATGAGTATTGTTGAACCATTTCAAAATTTAGTCTTCCCTGAACATTGACCTGAACTATATTTTTGTCATTAAGGTAATTTATTTTGTAGCTCATTAAAAAACCCTCTAACTTCTTATTAAGTACTTGTACTTAAATATCCATAACATTTAATAACATAACCTTATGTTAGAAAAGGGCTCTCTTCATACTTATGAAGAGATATCATCTTTCAGAAGCTAATTTAATCCTGATGAAAGTTATTCGAGGTTAAGTTAAGCCATTTCAAGGGAGCGATCTGCAATATTAACTTGATCTGCAATTTTAACTTGTTCAAGGCACTGATCTGCTTTTGAAATACTCTTAACCAGCTCGTTAAATTTAATTGGTTTTTTTATCAGGCTGATTGGATTTAAGTAATAGGAATCGATCAATCTGCTATAATCGTCAGAAGCAATTATGAAGATATATGGGATTTTGTACTTGCCTTCTAAACGAGCTATTGCTTCGATACCATCCAATTGACCAAGCAGGTTTATATCCGTAATAATAAGGGATGGGTCTAATATTTTTGCCATATCCATTAGATCTTCACCTTTGGACACAAAAGGATGAACTCTAAAATCCAATGATTCGAGATAGTGTTGAATTTCCAAAGCGACAATAGTATCAGGTTCAGCAATTAGAATTGTTTTTTGTTCGTTCATTTTACGCACAGCTTTCTTAAAACAATGTATATATATAAAGGACTATATACAAGTGCATTAGATGAATTATTAAATACAGTCTATTTTAAATCTAACGCAATGCGCGTTTACTTATGTTTGGAATTATAAGGTTTCACAGTGATGGCAATAACGGTGATATACTAATTGGCGTCCTCAAACTATATTTTTATTTATAATCAAATTTAACGTGTTTATTTTCTCTTGACATTTTCAGGTTTGCTTAACCAATAACCTACTTCAACAAAATTATTTTCTTTGTTGAAATATATTTACCTGCATGTAGCCTGTAAAAATATATGCCGCTTGCAAGATTATAAGCATTTCCGCCGGAGACGGATCCGCCTTTGGCGGAAAATTCAACTTCATAAACTCCCGCAGATTTTTCTTCATTTACAAGTGTAGCCATCTTATTACCAAGAATATCAAATATTTCTAAATTAACGTGGCTATAAGAAGGAATTGAATACCTGATTCTCGTTGAAGGATTAAACGGGTTTGGATACGCAGCCAAATCGTACTTCAAAGGAATATGAGAATCTTCAACGCCGGTAATAATATTAGAAGTTCCGGGAGTCGGCGAATCAAAAAACTGCCAGTTTGAAGATCCATCGGGAAAACGTCCGTACGAAACATCTGTAGTTTGCGGTCCAAAAGAAATGGAATCAATAACAGTAACACCATCCGAAGAAGTTAAACCGATAAACTCTCCGTTTGCACTCAAAGAAAAATTAGTATGAAGATCTCCTTGTTCCTGATCTTCATCGCACCAAATAAGAAGATATTCTCCTGCACCAATTGTAATACCTTCACCAAACTGCCACTTGGTTAGATTGTCAGGTTTATCCGTCAGATACATTCCGCCTAGATTAACGCTGCTTTCAGATGGATTATATATTTCAATCCAGTCATTATATTCACCGGCATTATCCTGAATTACACTATCATTATCTGCACAAAATTCGTTTATCAAAAGATCGCTTGTTGTAATAACCGGAGAGCCGACAAAAATAGATTTGTACCGCGGGTATAGAACACTATCCCCGTTCGTTCCTTTCACAAAAATTTTAAATGTACCTGAGTTCCCTTCTCCTAAAGGAGGAATTACCCCAACCCACCTGTCAGCTTCCTCAACTTTCTTAGTTTGAGCAACTGGTTTAAACTTCATCGGGTAAACTCCGGTTGTTCCGGAACCAGCCGGAGTATAACGAATTGAAACTTCACTCATACCTTCGTAACTGAAAGCAGCAACTATTACATAAACAGAATCATTCGCTAACGGAATCTCCGGAGACCATTTTATATTATAAACAATTGGAGCAGTGTCAGGAATATAGCTTAAATAGGACGGTAAAGTGTTATAGCGATCTACGATATATTGCTTCAATCCTTTTTTTACATGTTGATTCGAATATCCGGTTTTAGAATATGAATCATTAAAATCATCGATTGTAAATCCATAATCTTTACTACGGAAAGTATCTTCTTCAGCATAAGATGTAATAAGATTTTTTATGCTGTCGATCCTGTTTTCCCAAAGACTCAGATGAAATACATTTGTTCTGTAAAACTCAAGAAAATGCGTATAGAGATTTTTGCATTGTGAATTCTCCATTAGTCGTGTTGCAAGCGGGCGCGGACCCGAAGCTACCTGTGGAAAATTATACGGATCTACATTTGACCAATCGATATCGAACCAGTCTACACCAAAAGTATTGTCATAATCATACGGGATCCAATAGAATTTATCTTCTGTTGGATCATGGTATAAATAATAATTATTCATCAGCGACCAATAATCATCCCAGCTTCCAACAAGAATATCCATCGCAAAATACTTAAGTACTTCCGGAACAGATAATACTTTTTCAAGTGAATCGGGCAATAAATTTGACGGAGTATTATTTATTATTTTAATTAACCTTGCAAGCTGCGAATAATCATTTGCATTTTCATTAGTTGTAAGTTCATACGCCGGGCGACCGCCGGAATCAAATTTATATAAATCAGGATCATCTCCCAGATAAGTAAGATCTGCAGGATATAAACATTTCCATAAATTACCGGATGCATCTTCAAAGTTTTTATCAATGAATTCATTATCAACATGTTCAACCGAAATATACAAGCCGTAATACTCGCCATTTATATAAACCTGTGTATGAATGGCGCGGCTTGCCGTCATACCAATATCTTTAAAGAGATCAAAACAAAGTTTGCTTCGTATTATTGAAGGATCGTTATGTTCACCGTTGAGATTAATCTTATCTACACCATAAAATTCTCTTCCATTTATAAAAGTGTTAAAAGAAATCTTAAATGATTTTTTCTGAGAATTCCTTGAAGTGTTACCTCTTAATCTGAATCCAATTGAATCAACCGATTCATTAATATAGCCATTGGTATAGTGCACAGAAGCCGCAAAGAATGAATCGCTTTCAACATTATTATAAAGCCATTCTAAGGAAGCAGGATCAATAGAAATATCTATCCTTGCAACGGTTGTATCTGCGTAGAGTTTCCAGCTTTCGTCAGCCTCCTGCGGGTAACCATTGATTGCTATAATAACTAAAAATAATAGGGACTTTATCATCTTTCTCAATTAATTTCGTAAAACTTTTTTACAATTTAAAATAATAAAGGCGTCTTGTAAGACGCCTTCGTCGGAAATCACTTTAGAAAGAAAAACTTAGTTGCGCGGTTTAGCTTCATTAACTACGATATTTCTGCCTTTAAATTCCGAATTATTTAGTGCGGAGATAGCATTCTTCGCATCATTGGCATCCTCCATCTCAACAAAACCGAAACCTCTTGATCGTCCGGTATCGCGATCTTTAACAACTTTTGCAGAAACAACTGTACCATGTTCCTCAAAAGCGGTTTGCAATGCTTTGTCGTCTACAGACCAGGGGAGCGATCCCACAAATAATTTAGTACTCAAAAGAACCTCTAAAAAATAATAAGAAAAAAAACCCGGCTTAATGCCGGTGTTTAAAACTACAAATAATAATTGATTTTCCAAAAACTTTTTTTAGATTTCTGGAAGTATTAAAACCATTGAAACGGTTTAAGGACAGAGCGTAATTTACATTAATCTACACCACCACAGCGGATTAAATCGTAGGTTAACTTAAAGAAAATATACCGTTAAACGGTTAAATAATAATCAGATGTTTATATTAACACCGGGATTTATCCCGGTGAAGACCAGAAAAGAAGGAAAGCATAACCGTTTCAACCGTTTTCTAAACAAATTGGTAGATTCCGGATCAAAACTCAGAATGACATAATGATATAAAGAGCAATTATGGGAACAAGTATTGAACTTTACAAAGGGGATATAACCAAACTAAAGGTCGATGCAATCGTGAACGCAGCGAATACTTCCCTGCTTGGAGGTGGAGGAGTAGATGGTGCAATTCATCGCGCGGCGGGACCCGAATTACTCAAGTACAATAAAAAACTCGGCGGCTGCCCGACAAGCAAAGCTAAAATTTCTCCCGGCTTTAATTTGCCTGCAAAATATGTAATAAGCACTGTCGGACCGGTTTGGAGAGGAGGTAACAATAATGAAGATGAATTACTTGCAAACTGCTATAAGAATTCTTTGAAAGCCGCTGTTGATAACGATGTTAAAACTATTGCTTTTCCTTCAATCAGTACCGGAGTTTATAGTTTCCCTGTCGGGAGAGCTTCGAAGATTGCGGTAAGAGAAGTAATGGATTTTCTTGAAAAGAATTCTTCAATTGAAAAAGTAATTTTTGTCTGCTTTGATGACAGAACTTATAATATGTATAATGATATTCTCAAAGGTTGATCAAGCATATTGTCTTATCATTTAAGCAATACAAATTTCTTAGTTTCTGTGTAATTGCCTGCCTCGATTCTATAGAAATAAACACCGCTCGATAAATTACTTGCATCTATAGTTAATGAATGATGACCCGCATTTTGTTTTTCATTTACCAGTGTTTTAATCTCTCTCCCGATTACATCATAAATCCTGAGTGTAACAAAACTGGTCTGCGGTAAATGATATTCGATTACAGTGTTTGGATTAAAGGGGTTAGGATAATTCTGGTATAATGTAAATTTATCAGGTATGTTTTCGTTTAATTCAGATTCCACACTGGTTAATATTCCGTTTACTTCAAAAATAATTGACGGTCCTGAATTTGCGTGAACTTTTATATTAGCGGTATCGACAGCAACATTCCTGATTCGTAAACCTGTGTTAGCTGAAATATTAACATTCGAAAGATAGATATTCGTCATTGGGGTTTCAGGTAAACCGATTATTATTCCCCCATACCTGCAGTTTGTTGCTGTAAGTCCTTCAACAGTTATATCGTGATAGTAAGGTGTTGTAGAAGTAATCGGTTGAGGCGGATCATTCTGATCAGGTATGTCGGGATAATATTCTGAAAACAATATTGGATAATCAACGTTAGTCATTGTAAGATTTCTATATGTTACTCCTCTTACATTTCCACCTCTTGTTCTATTCGATTTTATCCTGATACCGTTATTTGTCCCGTCAAATGTACAGCTTTCAACAAGCATGCTATCCACCCCACCGTTTGTTTCACTGCCAATTGAAACACCGTGACCGTGTAAGAATGTACAATCTGAAACAATAATATCCGAAGAACCTGCATTCGGATATGATGAATCATAATTACCCGATTTTATTGCAACATTGTCGTCACCAGTGTCAATGTAGCAATTTTTAATTCTTACATGGTGTGAAGTCATCGGATCTATACCGTCAGTATTAGGCGCATCTTCAGGCGACAGAATTGTAACATTATCAACTGTTACATCGATACACCAACTCGGAACGAAATGGAACTGTGGCGAATTCTTAAGCGTAATATCTTTAAGCCGGATATGTCTCCCATGGTTAAGTTGTATTAATCTTGGTCTTCTAGTAATGACTCCGCTTCTGAAAGCTTGCCACCATGGTTCTCCCCTCCCATCAATGATCCCATTTCCTGAAATAGTTATATTATCAGCGTAACTTGAGGTTATTAAAGGACGATATGATGACGGGGTATTACCTCCTGTTGTATCAAAGTCCTCAGGATAAAAATCATACATATCCTGAGATGCAATTATACTTGCTGTACTGTCAACCATAAGTGTTACATTACTTTTTAATTCAAAAGGAGCAATTAGGTAAACTCCATTTTCAAGATGAACAGTCCCGACGCCAGCATTAGTACAACTATCAATCGCAGCCTGAATTACATCGGTATCTTTATGAACACCATCTGCAAAAGCCCCTTTAAGAGTTGAAGGTATATCGATTTCTTTAACATTACCGTAACCAGTTCCTAAAGAGTTAGTTGCGTACGCACGCACATAATATTTTGTATTATTATTTAATCTTATAATTATTATCGAATACTCACCGCTGTTGCCATTAATCCATATACGTTCATCATTTATTGTCGGATTACCTATGCTATTATAACAAAAACCTCTTTCAGTAATTTCCGTTCCTCCCCACTGAATAACATTCCCGTAGCAAAAGGCTGAAGTTCCAATTACTTTAATTGTATCTGCTGTAGTTACTATCGGAGCGGATAAAGAATTCAGGGTTAATAATGAATCCTGTTCTCCATAAGCTGTTCCTGCGCTGTTTGTTGCATAGGCACGCACGAAATATTTGGTATTATTTGTCAGCGAGGTTAAATTGCTTACAAAACTTCCCAATCCGTTTCCATCCACTGATTTATTATCGTTTATTATCGGGTTACCTGTTGTATTCCAACAAACACCTCTTGCCGTAACTGTTGCATCACCATCAAATAAGACTGTTCCACCACAAACAGCAGAATTAATGGACACATCGGTAACATGAGCTGTTGAAACGACCGGCTTTACAGGGATCACTCGTCCTGAAGTTGTTCCTGAAATAATCACATCGTGCAGGCAAACATATTTAGTTTGAATTGTTGAAGAATAAGCATACCACGGATAAATTCTTAAATAAAATGTTTGAGAATACACTATTGATCTGTTAATAGAATATTTTAACAAGGTCATTGTCGGAACATTATCGCTTATTACTATTGGCTGCGGATTTAACTGGATAGAATTAGAAAAACCAGGATCGGTTGAATAAGCAATGTTTATGTTCATTAAATGTCCGCCTCTTCCCGCGTAATACATAGAGACAGAATCTATGTTAAATGTAATTCCGGGTTTAACCGTAACGGTAAATTGAATATACCGGTTATCATCCTGGCTTGATTCAGAAGGCCAGACACCACCTTCTATTGTAGTCCCCTGACTTGGTCCATCAACTCCTGCAACTAGTGAATAATCATGAATTTCCATGTTAGAAAGAAATTCATCATAACCAATTATATGTCCAACTGTTTGAGTCACATTTGTATCGGATGATAATTCCCACCTTACATAAGCGGGCTGAGCAAATAATAAGTTCGTACCTGCTAAACAAAAGATTAATGGCAAAATCCTTTTAGATATTGATGATATTGTGAGAAATATGGAAGAAAGAGATTTGCCTAATAATTGAACTATTAAAATTTCCCGCTGTTGTGTCAAAGTAAAATCTTAAACCTGTTGTAGATAGACGATGTAATTTAGATAATAAAAAGTCTGCACTCAACACCTCAATAAAAATCAAAAAACTTAGACTGTGTATAAGAACTTTTGAAGGATTACGGTTACCTTATAAACAAAATTGTAACCCCAGCAACTGCAATAAAAGCTCCTGCAATTGCACGCCAGCTCAAACGTTCCTTATAAACATATCTCACATAAGGAAGCATAATAATCGGCATTGTCGACATCAGCGTTGCAGCAATTCCAACTTTCGTATTTGCTATAGCAACAAGACTGAATGTAATACCAAGATAGGGACCGAGTATTGTACCAATAATTGTAGAACCTAATGCTCCGGGATTTTCCTTATAAAGTTTTAATGGATTTTTATAACGTTTCATTATAAGTGCCACTATCAACAAAATTAAAACTGAAGAAATTATTCTTATAAATGTTGCCACCATCTTATGCACTTCACCTTCTTCAAAGGCAAACTTGGCAAAAATTAAACCGGCAGCTTGTCCCAATGCGCCGAGTAAACCATAGATTACTCCAATCTTGTTTATCTTAAATTTTGCGTTGGGAATTTCACTTCTATCAAGAACGACAAGGCCGATTCCAAATATTGTTACTGCTATCCCAATAAAAGCGAAAAAAGAGAGATTCTCATCCAAGAAAAAATATGCGAGTATAGAACTCATTGCCGGAGAAGATGACATCAACAACATGCTTACACGGGCACCAATACTTTGAAAAGCTTTAAAGAGAAATGAGTCACCGATTACTAATCCGATAATTCCACTTATGATAAGATTTATAATCTGGCTTGAAGAAAGTGCAAAACTAAATCCTCCTATAAATATCGATGCATATAACAATACAGATGCAAGAAGCATCCTGTTTATGTTTAACTGGAGAGAACCTATTTTTACCGCAGCCGAAGAAAAGGCGAATGATGTTCCCGACCAGAGAAAAGCCGTCAGTAAAGCACTTAATTCACCAACATAAGGCATTTTATATCCCAAGTTTTTACATAAAAAAACCACTAAGCCCGCTTTTTATAATCAAGTAACTTAGTGGTTAAAGTTTTTAGTTATTACTGAAATCAGATCGAGCAATTTATTGCATCGATACCGGGGAATTCTGCTGCATCACCAAGCTCTTCTTCAATTCTTAAAAGCTGATTGTATTTTGCAATCCTGTCGGTTCTTGAAAGAGAACCTGTTTTAATTTGTCCTGCATTTGTAGCAACTGCAATATCTGCAATTGTTGTATCTTCAGTTTCACCGGAACGGTGACTTATAACATTTGTATAAGCAGCTTTCTTTGCCATTTCAATCGCATCCAGAGTTTCTGTTAAAGTTCCGATCTGATTTACTTTTATAAGAATTGAATTTGCAATGCCTTTCTCAATTCCATTAGCAAGTCTTTCTGTGTTAGTTACAAAAATATCATCACCAACCAACTGAATTTTATCCCCAAGTTTTTTTGTTAATATTAGCCAGCCGTCCCAATCATCTTCTGCAAGTCCATCTTCCAGAGAAACGATAGGATATTTTGATATCCATTCGGCCCAGAAGTCTACCATTTTTTCCTTGGAAATTATTTGATCCGGTGCAGATTTAAATAGATGATAGGCATCTTTCTCTTTTATATAAAACTCACTTGCGGCAGGATCAAGTGCAATTGCAATTTCATCTTTTATTTTAAATCCTGCTTTATTCACAGCTTCAAGTATAACATCGATTGCCTCTTCATTTGATTTAAGATTCGGTGCAAAACCGCCTTCATCGCCTACGGCAGTGTTGTATCCCTTTTTACTTAAAACAGATTTTAAAGCATGAAAAGTTTCTGAACCCATTCTTAAAGCTTCAGCAAAATTAGGTGCACCAACTGGCATAATCATAAATTCCTGGAAATCAACATTATTATCAGCATGCTTCCCACCGTTTAGAATATTCATCATCGGAACCGGTAAAGTTTTAGCATTGGTTCCTCCAATGTAACGGTAGAGCGGCATTCCGAGAGTTTGCGCAACAGCTTTTGCACATGCGAGCGAAACTCCAAGCATAGCGTTAGCACCGAGATTACTTTTATTCTTTGTTCCATCAAGCTCAATTAATAAAGAATCGATTGATGCCTGATCGGCAGCATCAAGTTCAATAAGCTCGTCACAAATTTTTTCGTTTACATTTTCAACAGCTTTAAGAACGCCTTTACCAAGATATCTCGATTTATCCCCGTCTCTTAATTCAACTGCCTCGTGTTCACCTGTAGAAGCTCCGCTAGGAACCGCTGCTCTTCCAATTGCTCCACTTTCAAGTTCAACTTCTGCTTCAAGTGTCGGGTTACCTCTTGAATCTAAAATCTCTCTTGCAAATACATCTACAATAGTTGTCATTATCTCTCCTATAATCAGTTTAAAAAGTATTTCATATCTGTATCTGAAATTTAATGAAAAAAGAAATTTCTTATAAGGGATTTAAGAATATATTTTATTATGATTTCACACAACCGGCGTATAAAAAATAATTCTGGATTTCGATTGAATTGAGCAAGTCTTGTAGATTTTTTTATACTTTGTTTTATCACACCGAACATAATTATCTTTAATTAATAGCAATAACAGAACACATAGATGAAGAAACTGCTACCGGTAATCCTGTTATTATCTCTGATAACTGTTATTAACTCGTTTCCCCAGACAGGGAAAATTAAAATCTCAGGTATCATAACCGATTCGACCACCGGGATCCCACTTGCAGGAACAAACATTCTTTTATACAAGGATTCGTTACAATTGGGTAAACAAGCATCCAGGGGTCTGGTATCAAATGATTACGGTTTCTATGTAATTACAGAACTAACGGATGGGATCTATTATTTGATAGCAAGATATATCGGGTATAAAACATTAATAAGACAAATCAATATAGAGAAGAAGGATAGCACACTTCATTATGATATAAAAATGTCCATTGAGAAAATAAACCTGGACGAAGTTATTGTTCACGGCAAAAAAATCAATGAAGAATCGATAAGTACGATTGATGTATCTCCCGAACTTCTAAAACAATTACCTTCTTTGAGTGGAGAAATAGATCTTTTCAAAGCACTACAATTGTTACCCGGAATTAAAATTGCTTCCGAAATATCTAATGGGTTGTACATAAGAGGAGGCTCCCCGGATCAAACATTAACACTACTGGACGGGGTAATAATTTATAATCCTGCACACCTCGGTAATTTTGCAAGCACATTTAATTCAAATGCATTACGGAGTATAAAGTTAATTAAAGGTGCTTTCCCCGCGGAATACGGAGGAAGATTGTCCAGCGTGCTGGATTTAAAACTACGATCCGGGACTAAAGAAAAAAATAAAGGAATACTGGGAATCGGAACAATCAATTCTCACTTTGAACTTGAGGGACCACTTGAAAAGAATGCTACTTACATGGTTGCCGGAAGAACTATGTATTATGATCTTTTTCAGAAGAACTTTGATAAAAACAGTTCTGTACCGAGGTACAATTTCCATGATCTGAATGCAAAAATATATTACCCTGCATCGAACAATAATATTTTTTCGATTAGCGGATTATTAAGTGAGGATAAAATCTATAGTCCCGACAACGCCAAAGAAGCTGATTATAATATTAATTGGAGAAATATAGCTCTTAGTTTTCAATGGATACAATTAAACACCCGCTCGTTGTTTTCCAGTACAACGTTAAGCTATATAAATTATGATTTTAAATCGATCATTGAGGATAGTTCTACTGCCGCAACAGCTTCGGACTATTTTTCTTCATCCAAATTGACTGATCTTTCTCTTAAGCAGGATCTGGAATTACATCGGGACCCGGAAAATACAGCAAAGGTCGGAATTGACATCGCCTTTCATAATTATAATTTATCTTATAGTGATTTTTATAGCCCTTTAATAGAAATTGATCCTTTTACAGGAACGGATATAAACTCTATTGAAGCTGCACTTTACGTACAAAACGAATCTCAACTTACATCCAGTTTAAAAACTAATCTTGGTGGAAGATTCTATTACTTTAAAGACAAGAAATATTTCAATTTTGAACCACGCGTGTCTGCCTCCTTTGCAGTAACAAACGAACTTTTTTTAAAAGGTGCATATTCCGAAGCACACCAGTTCCTGCATTTAATTGTAAGAAATGATATTGCACTCCCAACAGATCTCTGGTATCCTTCAACAAGTAAGATTGAACCGTGCAAATCCATACAATATGTTTTTGCAATTGATAAATATTTTTCAGACAAAGCGTATCTTGTCTCCATTGAGAGTTATTATAAAAGAATGAAAAATTTGTATGAGTTTGTTGAAGCGCCAAAGATAAATCCATTCGAATCGATTGAAGACCAGTTTACAAAAGGCGAAGGAGAATCATATGGTGTGGAAGTATTTTTAAATAAAGGTTCGGGTAACCTAACGGGATGGATTGGCTATACACTTTCATGGACAAGAAGACATTTTGATGATCTAAATCTTGGGAGAATATTTTATCCAAGATACGACAGGCGGCATGATATTTCAGTTGTGGTAACTTATAAATTGTTTGATGACCTTAGCATTGCCGCAACCTGGGTTTATTCTACAGGACAAAACTTTACTTTACCCAACGGGCAATACAATTATAGTGATATAGGATTAAACAACAATAACCATATAAGATTCAACTATACCGGCAGAAATAATTATAAGTTGCCGGATTATCATAAGCTGGATCTTAATGCTACCTACAAGTTTTTATGGCTCGATTTACCTTTTGAAGCATACATTAATATATACAACGTATACAACAGGGAAAATCCTTTTGCTCAATATATTACATATAATAGAAATGATTCCGGATCACAACCGGTGACAAAACAAATTAATCTGTTTCCATTCATTCCAACAATAGGTTTAAATGTTAAGTTTTAAAATATGAGACCGATAAAACTTTTTCTGTTTGCCTTCCTGGCAATGCTTATTTACGGTTGCCAGGATACCGATATTGTTGATAGTCCAGCTGAGTTTAAGGAATACATTGTTATCCGCTCGGAATTGAAAGCTAATACTATGTTCCAGGGTGTTCAAATTACAAGGACCTTACATTTTAATGAAGCATACAGTATAGACAAAGCAGAGATACAGAACGCAGATGTTTATTTAAAAGTAAATGGATACCAGGTTATTCCACTTCATTATACAACCGAAGGTATTTATAAATCTATTTATGATGTTTATATAAGCTCCGAATATGTTTATGAGTTGTTTGGAAAAGTGGGAGGAAAGTCAATCTACGCGGAGACAAGAGTTCCGGGAGTTCCCGAAGTTCAGGATGCTTCATATCAAAGTGATCTTTATTTGACTGCAAATGTTCTTTCAAAACCAAATGAAGTTTATGGTGCTGTCTGGGCAATAGTAAGAAACCCAAGTAATCCTCCAGAAGTTTCTGATAACTTCTTTTCAATTGTTCCCCTGGTTTATAATGTAGATGAAGTGAGTGTATCATTACGTTCTGGGGAGATTCCTGAGAATCTAAGAACTTTTGTACTGAGGAGTTCCACATACATCAGGGTAACAGCATTTGATGAACCTTACCTGGAATATTTTAAGACCAAAAATAACGATCAACCTGTTGATAATGTTTTCTTATCCGGTACGGGTCCTGTCGCCTGGAATGTTCGGGGTGAAAATGTAATTGGTATGTTCATAGGAAGCGCTGAAGGCAGTTTAATTTCACCATAACAACTATGCAATATAAAATTAAAAAAATCGTTTTACTTGTTTTCTTTTCTCTTTTACAGATAGTCTGCCTGGATGATTCGATTATTCCGCCGATTAATGTTGAGATTAAAAATTCCACAGAACTTTTGAATTATCTTGAATCCGAAGGAGATTATATCAATTCACCTGATATGCCGTCAATAATAAGTGCTACTGAAGTGCTAAATAATATAGAAGATTATTTAATTGTTGATATCAGAACAGGAGATGAATTTATTGCTGGACACATAGAAGGAGCAGTCAATCTTTCTCACGATAAAATTATTGACTTCCTCGATACAACAAATATTTCTGTTAACATAAAGATTGTTGTTGTAAGTTCCACAGGTCAATCAGCCGCATATTATAATAGTCTTCTAAGATTATATGGTTATACAAACACTTTTTCATTAGGCTTCGGGATGGCATCCTGGAATCAAGATTTTGCTGATTCCTGGAATAGTGCTTGTAAAAATTCGCCCGCTACAACCAATTCTTTCACAAGCGATGAATATCCTAAAAATGATTATTCTGATTTACCCGATATTGATCTTCCGGCATCAGGAACATCGATCGGGGAAAAAACGAAAAGTAGAATTACAGATTTAATGAAAGAATATTACTTTGATTCTTTGACAATAGACTATGAATCTCCAATATTGAGAGGGAATCCGGCCAATAATTATATAATCTGTTTTGCTTCAAAAGGATTATATAATGCAAAACTATTAGGAATTAATCATCCGCAAAAGGCTGTAAATTATATTCCTCCACCTATAAACTCCGACCTGAGAAGTGTATCAAATTTACAAACTATCCCTGCAGACAGCGGAATAATTTTATATAGCTATTCAGGACAACTAAGTTCATATGCTACTGCTTATTTACGGTTGCTCGGTTATAAAGCAAAGACTCTGTTATTCGGCGCCCACAGTTTATATTACACTTCCTTGCTTTCTATTCCTAGCTTTGATTCTTACACTTTCAATTCAACAAAGATAATGAACTATCCTTATGTTACAGGAGATTAGAAATTTTTATTAATCCTTGTGTAACGTCCTTACCTAAATTAAAATGTTAAAACTTTCCTTTATCAACTAGCTCTTGCCTGTCTCCCAAAGACTAAGTGCAATTCTTTTGCAATCTTTTCTAATCCGCTCCCCGGATTCGTAATTGTCTCTGCTTTTTTACATAGAACTTTTTTAAAATATTTTTAATTGCGCTGTGATTTATTTTTTTAATAAAAATGTTTTCTAAAATGCGCGGAACGCTGGTGAATATTCTTTAAACTTTAACGGAGACAATCTAACAAGCAGAGTATATTTCTACCGCTTAACTTCAGGTAATTTTTCCAAGACAAAGAAATTACTTTTGCTTAAATAAAAGTAGAGCTTTATAGTTATATAAGCTCAACAATCTTTCCTAACCTGGCTATTGTATCTTTTCCCAGATCAAAACTTGTTATTTTTCTCCCTTTATTAATCAACGCTTTCCTGTCACCCAAAGCCTGTGCAGTTTTAAGGATTCCAAAAGTTATTGATGATCTGTCTTCACCGGGATTATCCGGAATTGCCAAGTCGTTTTGTGGTGTTGATGTAAACTGAATAAACAAACCGTTTCCTGCATCACCTTTATGAAGCTGTCCCGTTGAATGGAGAAATCTCGGTCCATAACCGATGGTG
>CAZUOC010000004.1:2221-18168 GCA_964622335.1 uncultured Ignavibacteriaceae bacterium | reverse complement strand
ATTGAAGACAGATGTTTATAATCATGTTTACGATGTATTAGATACATTAAAATCACTTGGTGTAACTCCCAAATGGGTACAGATAGGAAATGAAACAAACGATGGAATGTTATGGGAAGCTGGAAGGGCATCTACTAATATGAATAATTTTGCTGGAATTATTAAGAGTGGGTATGATGCTGTCAAAGCAGTTGATACTACAATTCAAGTAATCGTTCATTTATCGAATGGTCATGACAAAACTTTGTATAGTTGGATGTTTAAAGGATTAAAAGATAATGGAGCCAAATGGGATATTATAGGAATGTCGGTGTATCCGCATTGGGCTAATTTACCATGGGCTGTGGATGATAGTTTGGCTCTCATAACTATGAAGGATATGATTGCCAGGTATAACACAAAAGTTATGGTTTGCGAAGCTGGTTATAATTATGACCAGCCAGTTGAAGCCAATCATTATCTTTTGGATCTTATAGAAAAAACAAAATCGGTTGGTGGACTTGGCGTCTTTTATTGGGAGCCTGAAAGTTATAACTGGAGAGGTTATAACCTGGGGGCGTGGGATCCTGTAACTAAAGAGCCAACGGTCGCTTTAGATGCTTTTTTAGGTATCAAAGCCATAGCGGAGGTAAGCATAACTATGAGAATCAATACTGCAACTTGCCTGGATACCCTTCATCCTGCTAATATAGTTCAGGTCCGTGGTGAATCGACAGGAAGTACAACTCTTACCTGGAATAGTGCATCCCCTGTAATTGCAAGTAATTTAGGAGGTGATTACTGGGAAGCTACATTTCAGGCATACCCGGGTGACGAAATCCGTTATAAATTCTGGACGGGATTCAGCCTGTCCCCGGAGACAGGTACATCTTATAATAGCGGCTGGGAGGGACCTGTAGATGCTGGTACACCTTCAGATAATAACAGACTTTTAATTGTCGGAAATAATGATACTACACTTGCCTTGCAATATTATCATGGAGATGCAAGTACAGTTGCCCAATACTGGAGACCATTTGAACATAAAGAAGATTTCGTTGCAGTTTATTTCCGGGTTAACATGGCAGGAGTGACTTCAATGGGGAGATTTAATCCTGATGTGAATGGTCCTGTTGGAGTGAGAGGAGGTCCTGTTGATACAAGTAATATTTTATCTTGGGATAAGACAAAAGCGATTCTTTCTAGGGAAGAGCAAAGTGTTAATTCCGGTTCTTTCTGGTCAGGTGTTGTTTATTATCCTTTAACTGCTGTTGGTGAGATACAATACTATGGATTCTTTATTGAAAATGATACCGATAATGGATGGGAAAATAATGTGAGTATCAGATTTTTTGAGATTCCTTCTGAAGATACAACAATTAACTGGTTATCTTTTGATAATCAAGCGGTTGTTGTTTCAGTTGATGAGGAAAATAATTTTGTATCGGGTTTCAAATTATATCAAAATTATCCCAACCCCTTTAATCCTTCAACTCAAATTAATTATGAATTACAAAGCTCAACAAAAGTAAAACTGATTGTTTACAACAGTCTCGGTCAGCAAATAGAAACTTTGGTTAACGGGATTCAAACTTCCGGTTCACATTCTTTAAACTTTAATGCTTCTTCGTCTTTGCCAAGTGGTGTTTATTATATACAGCTAACAACAGATTACGGCACAAAATCAATTAAGGTATTATTGCTCAAATGAAAAAAATATACACTTTACTTTTCATTATCCTTTTTTGTTTTAGCCTTTTCCCGCAGGATACAAATAATCTTGTTTATGTTCATAAAAATGGTAGAATAAGATGGACTTCGAACAATGAAGAAGCGTATTTTTTGGGAGTAAACTATTCAACCCCATTTGCATTTTCTTATCGTGCCTTGAAGAACAAAGGAATATCCCACAAAGAAATTATCGATCTCGATGTTCAGGAATTTAAGAGACTCGGATTAAATGCATATCGTATCCATGTCTGGGACAGGGAAGTTTCAGATAAAGATGGAAATCTTCTAAACAATGAGCATATAGATTTATTGGATTATCTTATTTCAAAATTAATTGAGAATAATATCTATATAATTTTAACCCCTATAGCATGGTGGGGAACGGGCTGGCCGCAACCTGATGTTGAGACCCCCGGCTTTTCAACTTTTTATTCCAAGATTGAATCTACAGCAAAATCTGAGGTGTTGAAGGCGCATGTTAATTATCTGAAGCAATTTGTTAGTCATGTAAATCATTACACGAAAAAATCATATAAAGATGAGAAAAACATAATTGGATTTGAAATATTTAACGAACCGAATCTCCCGAATGATGTTGAGCAAATCAATAATTATATAAACACCACTGTTAAGACAATTCGTGAAGAAGGTGTAACAAAACCTCTTTTCTTTAATATCAGTGAGAACCCTGGCAAGCTGCAATGGGAAGGTGTTGCATCTTCAAATATCCAGGGAGTTTCTTTTCAATGGTATCCAACCGGATTAGTAAAGTACAGCGAGTTGAAAGGGAATTTCTTACCAAATGTACTTTCATATCCAATTCCTGACTATACAGATAAAATAAACGACAAGGCTAAAATTGTATATGAGTTCGATGCCGCTGATATTGGAAAATCTTATATGTATCCTGTAATGGCTCACAGTTTTAAAGAAATCGATATGCAGTTCGCAGCTATGTTTTGTTATGACCCTACTTCATTAGCTCAATATAATTCAGAATATTCAACACATTATTTGAATTTGCTATACACACCACAGAAAGCATTAGGTTTTCTTATTGCTTCGTATCTTTTTAGAAATGAAAAAGTTACAAAAAAGATAATTGATTCCACTTCAGTAATAATGGGAGATGTTCAGGTTGATTATGACAAAGATTTAAGTTTACTGAATACTCCCGAAAGATTCTATTATACGAATAACAATTATGCATCACCAAAAGATGTGAATAAATTAAAACATATTGCAGGTTACGGAAATTCAAGAATAATGAAATACGATGGTAGAGGAACATACTTTTTAGATGAGATTAATGATAATGTATGGAAACTTGAGTTATATCCTGATGCTGTTTGGTTAAAAGATCCTTTTGGCAGAAATGGATTGGATAAACCTGTGGCTAAGTTGATCTGGAAATTTCACAAAATGAAAATCGATGTTCCCGGATTAAAGGCTGATTTTAAAGTTTATTCTTTAGATGATAAATCTGTAACTGCTAGTAATTATTCAGTTTCACTCGAGCCAGGAGTTTATTTCATAACAAACAATAAAACATTTTCTGTGAATAAATCTTTAAAAGGAGTTGTATCTTTTGCGAAGATAAAAAAATACGGTGAATTCATTAATGATTTTGAATCAATTGAGATTAAAAATCTGACTCCTTTATCTTTCAATGAAAATCAAGAAAAGAAGATTAGGGTTGAAATCTATTCAAAGGCAGAAAATCCTGAAACTTTTGTTTACATAAGAAAAACCGGATGGCGCAATCCGGGTAAATATGAATTAACCAGGATCGATGATTTTCGTTATGAGTTTATACTCCCCACAGAAATATCTTCAAATGGTAAAATAGATTATTTCGTAAACGTAGAACAGGATGGTGGTGTTCTCACCTTCCCGGGCAAGCTTTATATAACTCCTCAAAACTGGCCCTTTGATCCTGAAGATTCTTATAAGCTTTCAATTTTCCCAGCATCTGATAAAATAACTATTTATGATCCTGAACGGGACGTTAATAATCTGATTTTTTCTAACATCTGGAGGTATGCGCGGTTTGCAATTGATTACTCTTTCGATGATGATAATAAAGAAGAGCTGAATGTACAGGTAAGTAATTTGAGAGAACAATTTCCCGAATTCACAATGCAATTTTATGTTGGAGATTATGTTAAAAGTATGAATCGAATTGACAATGATGAAATTGAATTTGAAATGAAAAAAACTTCAGGAGGTCCCGATTCAATTCTGGTAAGAATGCTATTTAATAATGGTTCAGGTTTAGAAAGAAAAATCAATCTAAAAACTAATTATGAAAAAATTATTGTGCCGATATCAAAACCGGAAAAGCTAAGATATGCTTTACTGCCAAGACCGTATCCTACTTTTCTTCCTTACTGGTTTGAGTCGGTACCACAGAAAAATAGTGTTGATAAGAATCTAAAACTTGAATCAATTCAGATTGCACTGCCATTACCTGAACCAGATAAGGGTTTAAATAATTATGGAATTAAACTTAAGAAAATCAGTTTTGTAAAGGGTAATAGATAATTTCAAAAATCATAAATACAAGTGTTAAAAAGATGCCTAACTCAAAAAATAATCTTTATTATATCATAATTTTTTTAGCGCTTTTTAGCCTTTCTAACCTAAACGTGTTTGCTAAAGATAACGAGCAATTACGGCAACGTTTATTAATGGATTTCAACTGGAAATTTAAGCTTGGTGATCAAAATGGTGCTGAGCAACCTTCATTTGATGACAGTGGATGGAGAAAATTAAATCTTCCTCACGATTGGAGTATCGAAGGGAGATATAGTAAAGATGAACCAACCGGTGGAAGCGGCGGATATCTTCCTACAGGAATTGGATGGTACAGACGACATTTTCAAATGAACGAAGATGATTTAGTTAAAAATATCTGGATTGAATTCGACGGTGTTTATATGAACAGCGATGTCTGGTTGAACGGGCATCACCTTGGAAATTATCCTTATGGTTACAGCAGTTTTTATTATGATATGACTTCTTATCTTGTCCATGGAGAAAATATTATTGCAGTTCGTGTTGATAATTCAAAGCAGCCAAACACAAGATGGTATTCTGGCTCCGGAATTTACAGGCATGTTTGGCTTGTTAAAATCAATCCGTTTCACATTGCTCATTGGGGTATTTATACAACAATGCCTTTTGTATCATCGGATTCGGCAACAATGAGTATTAAAACAAAAATTGAAAATCAGGATAAGGAAACAAGAAAAGGCAAACTTCAAAATCTATTAATTGATAGTAATGGAAAAGTTGTTGCTCAATCAGAATATAAATTTTCTGTTGAATCAGGAAAATCATCTGAAATAACTCAACAACTTAAAGTGAAGTCTCCTGAGTTGTGGTCATTAGAGAATCCATATATGTACAAAGTTCATTCTATAATTTATGATGAAAATAGGAAAATAGATGAGGTCACCATAGATATTGGAATTCGAAAGATTGAATACGATGTTGATAAAGGATTTTTTCTCAATGATAAACATATAAAGATGAATGGAGTTTGTCTGCATAATGATGGCGGTTGTGTTGGGGTTGCTGTTCCTGAAGCCGTTTGGAAGCGACGTTTGGAAAAATTAAAAGAGATGGGATGCAACGCAATCCGTACCTCTCATAATCCTCCCGCTCCGGAGTTTTTGGATTTATGTGACAAAATGGGATTTCTTGTTATGGATGAAGCCTTTGACGAATGGAAATACGGAAAAAGAAAATATGGTTATCATAACTATTTTGATAAATGGGCTGACGCTGATTTAACAGCGATGATACATCGTGATAGAAATCATCCCTCAATTGTAATGTGGAGCGTCGGCAATGAAATTCCTGAACAAAAGGACGAGAAAGGAACTGAACTATTAAAACCTTTAATTGATATTTGTCATCGAGAGGATCCGACAAGACAAGTTACTTCTGCTCTTGATAATATTGCAGCAGACGGAGGTGCAACAACTCTTGAGTTTATGAATGCTCTTGACATAGTTGGTTACAATTATGTCGACCGCTGGCATGAAAGAAGAGAATTATATTATAGCATTGACAGGCACGATCATCCAAATTGGAAAATGATTGGGACAGAAAGTATATCAAACAGCGGAGGAATCCGTGGCGAATATTACTTTGGCGATGATACTTCTTTTGTGCGTCCCGATATAAATTTCTGGATGAGTGAAAGCATTCCGGATAATAAATCGCACAGGTTTTTACCATCTTATAATTTTTGGATGATTGAGGCGGAACAACTCTATAAGTTTGTCCGAACCCGAGATTATGTTATTGGAGATTTTATGTGGACGGGAATTGATTATTTGGGCGAGTCCATCTGGCCAAATAAAAATGCGAGCTTTGGTGTTCTCGATCTTTGTGGTTTTCCTAAAGATGGTTATTATTTTTATCAAAGTCAGTGGACGGACAAACTAATGATCCATCTTTTTCCACACTGGAACTGGAAAGGAAAAGAAGGTCAGGTTATTCCTGTTCTCTGTTACACAAATTGTGATGCTGTTGAATTATTCTTAAATGGGAAATCATTTGGTGAAAAGCGTTTGGAATTTCCAAGGGAGGGAACATCGGGTGGTTGGAATAAATATGATAAACCACGTGCATTTCCAACTACTGCTGATATTCATCTTCAATGGGATGTTCCATATGAACAAGGTACACTCAAAGCTGTTGGTAAGAAAGATGGGAAGACTGTTTATACAGAAGAGGTAAAGACCACAGGAACACCAGATGCAATTCATCTAAATGTATACAAGAATACTTTAATTGCCAACTCTCAGGATGTATCTCAAATCGAAGTAGAAATTGTAGATGATGATAGCAATGTTGTCCAGACTGCTGATAATCTTGTTACATTCTCTATCGAAGGAGAAGGAAAAATTATCGGTGTTGATAATGGAAATCCCCAGGATCATAATTCATATAAGCTTAATTGGCGAAAAGTATTTAATGGACTATGTCTTGTTATTATTCAATCCACAAGTAGACCGGGTAGAATTAGATTAACTGTTAAATCAGATGGACTTAAAGGAGAAACTGTAGAAATTAATTCGGTTAAGGGAAACGCATTTCCTGTTCTGGATTAACAAAATTTTATAAATAATGTGTAGCTTAATTCAGCTTAAAAAAAATTAATGTGTACAACTATCTATGAATAAAGATTTGTTCGTGACTCAAAAAGTTTGTTTGAGCGATCTTTATGGAAACAATGAAAAGATAATTGATTATCAAAGGAAAAGATATGATGGGTTATGTAAAGATTTTCAAAGAACTTTTGGTGAGCAACCGGTAAAATATTTTAGCTCGCCAGGTAGAACAGAAATCAGCGGTAATCATACAGATCACAATAACGGAATTGTTATCGCTGCAGGTATAAACTTAGATTCAATTACCTGTGCTGCTAAAAGCAGTTCAGGAGTTGAAATTTATTCTGAAGGCTTCGATAAGCCTTTCATCGTCGATATTAATAAACTTAAACCAATACAAAAAGAAAGTGGGACAACAAGTGCAATAATCAGGGGAATTGCTTCAGGCTTAACTAAAAAGGGATTCCATATTGGAGGTTTCAAAGCCAGTATTACAAGTGATGTTTTTATCGGTTCAGGGTTAAGTTCATCTGCATCTATAGAAGTTTTAATTGGAACAATATTTAATCATCTCTACAATAAAGGGAAAATACCTCCTGAAGTAATAGCAAAGATTGGACAATATGCCGAGAATGAGTTTTTTAAAAAACCCTGCGGGTTAATGGATCAAATCGCTTGTGCAGTTGGGGGAATTGTTACAATTGATTTTAAAGATAAAAATAAACCCAGGATTGATAAAATTGATTTTGATTTTAGTAAGGAAGGATATTCTCTGCTTTTTGTACATACAGGGGGTTCACATATTAACCTGACAGATGATTACTCAGCAATTCCGAAAGAAATGAAGAGCGTAGCTTCTGCTTTTGGCAAAGATGTATGCCGTGAAATAGAGTTCGATTATTTTATAAAAAACATTAATAAAATACGTGGTAAAGTCAGCGACAGAGCGATCCTGCGTGCCTATCATTTTTTTAAAGAGAATCAGAGAGTTATTAAACAGATTGAAGCATTGAAGAAAAAAGATTTCAAAAGATTTCTTGAGCTTGTGAATGACTCTGGTAACTCGTCTTTCAAATGGCTTCAAAATATTTACTCAAGTAATGATGTAGCTTATCAGCCAGTTTCTCTTGCTTTAGCAATGACAGAGAATTTTATTAAAGAACTTGGGGAAGGAGCTTGCCGGATTCATGGAGGTGGTTTTGAGGGAACGATCCAGGTATTTCTTCCATCATTCGCAGCAAATGATTTTACAAGATATATAACAGGTATTTTTAAAGATTTTTCAGTCTTGAATCTAACGATCAGGCAAACGGGCGCTGTAAGAGTTATTGAAATTTGACAAACAACAAAAAATTAAGGATTAAAATATGGAACTTGGAATTGCCGACATAAGTGTGTTTGTTGCATTCGTACTTGTCGTTGTTGGTACAAGTATGTATAAAAGCCGTAAAGAAGAAACGGGAGAAGATTATTTTCTGGCAAGCAGGGGATTGGTCTGGCAAATAATAGGTATCTCACTAATTGCGGCAAATATTTCTTCTGAGCAGTTTGTAGGAATGTCTGGTCAAAGTGCCGGGAATGTCGGTCTTGCAATTGCAAGCTACGAATGGATGGCTGCAATAACACTTGTGTTTGTTGCATTTTTCTTTCTGCCAAAATTTTTAAGCAGCGGAATTTATACTATCCCGGAATTCCTTGAGTACCGGTATAATTCAACTGCCCGATCGTTAATGGCATTTTATACAATGGTTATTTATGTGGGAGTTACGATTTCAGCAGTTATCTATTCCGGTGGCATAACAATCTATACAATATTCAATGTTGATATGGAAACTTCAGTTTGGGCAATAGGAATAATTGCCGCACTTTACACAACCTGGGGAGGATTAAAAGCAGTTGCCTGGGCTGATGTTTTCCAGGGTTCTGCTCTGATTCTCGGGGGTGCAGTAGTACTTGTTTTCGGTTTAATCGCTGTTGGTGGGATTGATAGTTTTTTCCAATACAATGAAGATAAACTCCATATGATCTTACCTTCAGATCATCCTGTTCTTCCCTGGACAGCACTTGTCATAGGTTTATGGATTCCAAATATTTACTACTGGGGTTTGAATCAGTATATTACTCAAAGAACGCTTGCAGCTAAAAGTTTACGTGAGGGACAACGCGGGATTATTTTTGCGGCTGCTCTAAAACTGATTATTCCATTTGTTATAGTATTCCCCGGTATAATGGCGGCACAGCTTTACAGTGGAAGTATGAACAATACCGATGCCGCTTATCCGTTATTGATAAAAAATTTAATACCTGCGGGACTTCGCGGGTTTATGCTTGCGGCTATCGCTGGTGCAGTAATCAGTTCTTTAGCATCTATGTTAAATTCAGCTTCAACTATTTTTACTTTGGATCTTTATAAAAAACATTTCAAGAAAGATGCTTCTCAAAAGAATCTGGTTCTTACCGGGCGTTTAATGACAATCCTTTTTGTATTAATCGGATGTATTATCGCTCCTTATCTCGGTGATCCTAGTTTTAAAGGAATATTTACATATATACAGGAATTCCAGGGATATATCTCTCCGGGTATACTTGCTGCATTTATTTTTGGTTTTATTGTAAAAAAGGCTCCGCCATCTGCAGGAGTTGTAGCTTTAGTAGCTTGTGTTCCCATTTACGGATTCTTGCAGTGGCAGTTTAATGAAATAGCTTTTCTTAACAGGATGGCGATAACCTTTGGAGTAGTTCTTCTGTTAATGACAATAATTACTATAGTAAAACCTTTGAAGGAACCTATTAAGCTACCTGTGAGAGAAAATTTTGATATGTCCCCAACTCCCAAATTAATTGGATTAGGCAGCCTTGTTATAATTGTAACACTTGCGCTGTATGTAATATTCTGGTGATAAATAATTGAGACACCTGGAAGATGTAGATAAAGAAAAGATATTTCTGTATGAGGAAATCTTAACCAGTCTCGATAAATAATTGATTAAATCTGGTACACAAAATTTTCGTTATTAACTTCAGCAGATGAGGCATCTCAAAGTACGACAGTAAATTTATAATCCTCTTTGTAACTCTTACAAGTAAAAGTTTCGAAGTGAATTGTAATCATACCAAAACTATTTTTTTCCTTATCGCTCATCAGTTGGCATATAATTTTCCAATATTCCGATTGAAAAATTCATCATTAATATCAATATGAGAAAGACTAATTTGAAGGAAGTCTACACTCTAAGAAAGATTAGCGACAGAGACATTGGGGCAACGGTTCACAGTTTGTCTCGTTATAGCCAACAGAATATTGATACCCACGATGAAGTTATAGTCTGGTATTTTTTGGGGCAGGAAAATCATCTTTATTTATTGCCAACATTTGCCGGCTCGGTCTCGGCTTTCATGAATTGTTTCAAATTGTTAGGAGCAGCCGAAAGAGCACTGGTTATGTTATTTTCCGAATTTGCAAGGCGAGTCGAAGAGAATGGGTGTGTCGAGACCGACTACGGCACAACGGCGTCGCTGTTTGTAATAAATTTAGAAGCAGAGAAAAGCATGATAAGTGAAGTCTTTATTTAAACAATTTTTAATTGTATTTACTGATATAAATTTTTGAACACCGGGCAGTTCATTCACTATTTAATAATTCAGTTTAGTTCTATAGGAATAATTTCTACTCACTCTTGCCCTCTATTCCCTTCTTTTTTTAAATAAGAAGGTTGAGGGCAAGAGACAATTTAGCCTTCTTCGTAAATTCTTCCATTAAAGATTTTAGTATAATTTGTTAAAAAGTTATAGCTTTAGTTCTTACTAAATCAAATACTTTGACGATGAAAATTTTATACTCTTGTCTTTCAAAAAGCTGGGGCGGACTTGAAATGGGCGCTGTTCAGGATGCAGAGCAATTAATTAAAAAAGGTTTATCTGTAGATTTTCTTTGTTACCCGGGATCAAAAATCAATATTGAAGCCAGCCAAAAGGGAATAAAGTGTCTAACCTTAAAAGCGCCAGGATATTTTCATCCTTTGCAGATAGTAAAACTTTCCCGGTTTATGAAAGAAAATCATTACCAGCTTGTACATACACATTTATCAAAGGATCTGTGGATACTTTCTCCTTCCCTTAAACTTGCACGATCAAAAGCTCCGTTGTTGCTTACAAAACAAATGGGTTCCTTTGTGGTAAAGAAGGATTTTCTTCACAAACAATTGTATAACAGAGTTAGTTTTATTTTGGCAATAAGCAGAGATATTGAAAAGAATATTCTTGAAACCTGCCCGGTAACAGAAGACAAAGTTTTGCTACATCATAATAGTGTAAGTTTAAAAAGATTCAATCCTTCTTTTACGGACCAAACGAAAATAAGAAATGAATTTGGAATTAGTGAAGATGAAATTTTAATAGGAATGATTGCGAGACTGACAAATGGAAAGGGACATGAAGAATTCCTATATGCTGCAGGCAAATTAACTAAAGTGTATAATAATTTAAGATTTTTGATTGTTGGTGAATCTAGCCCAGATGAAATTGAGTATGAAGAAAAAATTAAAAACCTTTCTAAAACTTACGAATTGGAGCATAAAGTATCGTTCACTGGATTCAGAAGCGATACACCTGATATACTTGCTGCGCTCGATATTTTTGCTTTTCCTTCACATAGCGAGGCTTTTGGAAATGCACTTGTCGAGGCAATGGCAATGGAGAAACCGTCAGTAGCTTCAAGATACGGGGGCGTAATTGATATTGTCGATGAAAATGTCACAGGTTATTTATTTAACAGGAGAGACGGAGATGATCTTGCAGACAAATTAAAATTACTTATCGATTCATCAGAAAAAAGGACAGAGATGGGTATAGCTGCAAGAAAACGCGTTATCGAAAATTTTGATGTTGAAAAACAAATCCAAAAATTAATTACTTTTTATCAAAGAATAACTGATTAAAAAGCAATTCGATTTATGGTTTTCTTCCTATGTAAATTTCACTTGGTGATCGATTTTTATAGATTAATAGTCAAAATATTTTTTTGAATTGAAAGAAAACAATTGATGAAGTCTTCAACCGAAAATAAAACGGATGTTAAATTTTTGGGAGATATGCCCACTGACCAATTCCGGAAATTTGGTTATGAATTAATTGACTGGATTGCAAATTATCTTGAGAACATAGAGGAATATCCTGCCTTATCACACATTAAGCCGGGAGATATAAGAAAACAATTACCACTTTCTCCTCCTGATGAAGGTGAGGACATGAGAAAGATTCTTACTGATGTTGATAAAGTAATAGTGCCAGGTTTAACACACTGGAACCATCCGAATTTTATGGCATACTTTAATTCATCTTCGAGCGGTCCCGGTATACTTGCAGAATTACTTTCAGCGGCTTTCAATTCAAATGGAATGTTGTGGAGAACAAATCCCTCGTCCGCAGAACTTGAACAGCTCACTCTTCAATGGTTAAGACAAATGCTTGAAATGCCTGATGATTTTTGGGGAATTATTTATGATACAGCCTCTGTAGCATCTATGCATGCAATTGCCGCTGCCCGTGAACAGACTGGGATTAACGTAAGAGAAAAAGGTCTTGCAGGGAGAAATGATTTGCCGAAATTACGACTTTATGCATCTGAGCAAGCACATTCTTCAATAGATAAAAGTGCAATTACACTTGGGCTAGGATTAGATTCACTCAGAAAAATTCCTACAGATAATGAATTCAGAATGCTGCCGGATGAATTAGATAAAGCTATTAAAGAAGATAAAAAAAATGGTTGGCTCTCTTTCTGTGTTGTGGCAACAGTTGGAACGACATCTACAACCAGCATTGACCCGGTAAATGATATTGCAGAAATATGTGAGAAAGAAAATCTTTGGCTCCATGTTGATAGTGCGCATGCTGGATCTGCGGCAATAATTCCTGAGATGCAATGGATTTTTAAGGGAGTTGAAAGAGCTGATTCTTTTCTTGTCAATCCTCACAAATGGCTATTCCATCCTTTAGATATTACTGCGTTTTATACCCGCAAACCTGAAATAATGAAAAGGGCATTTTCTCTTGTAGCAGATTATCTTAAAACTCCTGAAGAAAATATTGTTGATAATTATATGGATTACGGGATACAGCTTGGAAGAAGATTCAGAGCGCTGAAACTTTGGTTCACCATAAGATATTTTGGAGTTGAAGGATTAAGAGACAGGCTTCGGTATCATCTTTATCTTGGTAGGGAATTTACAAAATGGGTCGACGATTATCCTGATTTTGAAAGAATGGCTCCTGTTCCATTGAGCACAATCTGTTTTAGGCTTCATCCTAAAAATATTAATGATGAGAAGAGACTTGAGGAATTGAACCTTCGTTTCTTTAAGGAGATTGATACTAACAGTGACATAATGATTTCCCACACAAGATTGAAAGGCAAATATGTTTTAAGAGTTAATATATCCGGTTTAAGAATGGAATTAAAACATATTGAAAAAGCATGGGAGATAATTAAAAGTAAGGTGGAGAATATCTTAGCTAAGTTATAAAGTCATTTTAATAGTCATTCATTGTCACTTCAATAGCCATTATAGATTTTGACTTTGGAAATCAGGTTCCATTTCTTATTTTTCTGCCGGAGGTAAATCAAATAATATTAACTTAAACAAAAGGAGATGAAATGGTTTCAATAGTTTCTCTCTGGCTTCCCATCCTTCTCTCAGCTGTAGCAGTTTTTGTCATTAGTTCGCTCATTCATATGTTCTTAGGTTATCACAAGAATGATTTTGAGCAAGTCCCCTCGGAAGACCAGGTAATGGATGATTTACGAAAATCAAATATTCCACCAGGTGATTATATGATGCCTTATTGTACTGATAATAAAGAAAGGCAGTCGCAGGAATTTAAGGATAAAATGAACAAGGGTCCCATTGCTGTAATGACTGTGTTACCTGCAGGGCAAATGGGGATGGCGTCAAGTATGATATTGTGGTTTGTCTATTGTGTAATAATTGGAATATTTGCCGCTTACATTTCTGGGCGAGCTCTTGCACCGGGAGCTGATTATCTTTCAGTTTTTCGGTTTGCCGGATGTACCGCATTTGTTGGTTATGGTCTTGCGCTGATGCAGAACAGCATTTGGTATAAGAAAAAATGGTCTGCTACAATTAAATCAATGTTTGATGGTTTGATTTATGCATTTATAACTGCAGGATTTTTTGGCTGGTTGTGGCCTGCTGTGTAAGGATTAATGATCTACAGGAGATGACATCTTTTTCTCAAGATGTCATCTCTAACTAATCAATTCTTTTCAAAAAGCCCTATCGTGTTTCCGTCTAAATCAAATAATAAAGCATACCACCCCAAGGCGGGTATTACTGTTTTTCTTCTTTTTACAGAACCCCCGATCTTAAGACATTTTTCCAAACAGGCATCGATATTTTCTATATTAACATGAAAAACAGTGTTATCACCCTTGGCAATTGCATCAACTTTTCTTAATCCTACCATAATTCCTTTATGGTCATTAAAAAGAAGATAACCATTACCAAAAGGTTTAAAATCCCAGTTAAATAATTTATTATAAAAATCTTTTGATTTATCAAGGTTAGTTGATGGAATTTCAATGTGTGAAATAAGAGGTGCTGCCATTTCAAATCTCCGTCTTAAAAAGTATAAATCAGTATTTGTTTAAGTAAAATTAAGCTTATTCGTTAAGCATTTCAATTATTTTATGAATAAAGAATAAAATAGAGTAAAAAAACATTCATTAATTTGTTGTTTTAAACTTATAAACCACGATTTTTACCTAGCCAGTTTAAATTTATATTATTTAAGCTATCTTTAAAAAGAAGGATTTTAAACGAAATAACCTTTAAAAAAATATGAAAGAAGAAATTCTTCCTTACTTAAATGATTTCAGGAAAATTATTGATGATTCTATATTACCTGTTATCTTTAACAAAATTGATGATCAGATAAGATTTGTTAAAAACTGTGAGGATATTCTTAAGAATTACTTAAACAAGTTGCAAAATATTCCCCCAGAAGAAGATTCAAACAAACTTAAATTAGATTATCATAATGATTTATATTCTATAATTCAAACAAAGTATATTGAGACTGAAGAGAGAAATTTTGACAACCACTTTAGTTTATTTGTCGAAAAAACTAACTCTTTCCTGCTGACAATTGAAGAAGACGTTATTAGAATTCAGGACGAAGAAAGATTCATTATAAATAAAACTGATGGATTCTTCTTAGTAAACTTAAAGAGGTTAAAGAACATAATTTTTTCCATTTCGAAAATTCCTCTAAATATTGCAAATATTTTCAGAAAGCTTTTTAGGAAACCGCTTAGAGCAAAACGCAGGTGGGCACATAAAATTCCCTTAAGAAATTTAACCACTTTCTTTCTGAGAGATCTTTTTTCTTTCTCTGTAATTGAGATTATTATTGAAATTAATAAAAACATTTCAAAAACATCCCTGTCAGTGTGGAAGACTGATGAAGAAGTAGGTGGCTTTAATTTGCTGGATAAAGTTCCAACAATTTACTTTAACGAGAGGATATCAGAGCTGGAGAATTTGAAAGCTGATTTAAGTCAATTGGTGGGAAAAGTTTTTGAAGAAAAAACCCGGGATTTTGAAAATGCTTATAGGAAAGTTGGGACCATTGAACTTGCATATAAAAGATTTAACAATAATAAAGTTGAAAAAAAACACGGTAGTTTAAATGAGAAATATGAAGATATAAATAAAAGTTGGTCAAACACTTTCTTTGCTCTTTTTGAAGACTGGAGAATGAATAAGGAACTTTACATTCTTCGGGAAAAAATTTACACAGATTATAGAAAAATTTTGTTTAAATCGAATGATATTGTTGAAAATAAAATTAAGCCCAAGTTAAATGAGATAAAAGAGTTTTTGAATGATACAGTGCAAAAGTTTAATGCATTTTCAGGAAGCAATATTGAGGCAAAAGAATTATTGTATAGCGAAAAGGATAGAATATTTAAAAATCTTACTGAAGATATTATTCTATCAACTTCAGAATTAATACTCGCTCAGAACCTGCCGGATTTAATTGATATAATAGAATATAAAGTTCACAAAGGGGTAAAAAATCTTTCTGATA
>CAZUOC010000004.1:0-2211 GCA_964622335.1 uncultured Ignavibacteriaceae bacterium | reverse complement strand
AATTGTCAAAAAAACATCGTACGATCAAGGAATAAAGGATTCGGAGCTGGAATATATCTCGCCAAATGAAATTATCACTTATTCAGCGGTTTCAGGGTTTATTAAATCATGCAAAGATATAAAAAGCAGTTTGATGCTAAATCTTGAAGAGATTCAAAAAGGATTGAAAGATATTGATCAGATAGCAGATTTTAATATTGAATCTGCCATTTCTATGTACAAAACTGAAGAAGTTTCTGAGAACCCGGTTAGTATTGCTGTCGATGGAATAAAAAGAGCAATATTAAAAACTGAATCTATTGAAAATAAGGTTGACGAAATTGAATCCAAAATAAATAAGGATTTAAAAGGAGCGGTTGAAAAAATCAATGACCAACTGATAAAGCTTACTCAAAGCGAAAATATTTTTGATATTAAGCTGAAAATAGTTAAATCTAAAGCCTTACAAAGAACAGAGGAATTAAAGCAAAAAACATTTAAGGCAATCAGAAATTTTATTCCTGTTTTAATAACTTTAGTTAAAAAAGCATTTGATAATTCAAAACATTTATTCCAGTATTTTCGCAACAAATTCGGACTTATGCCCCCACCCAAAAGTATTTCTTCGGAGGTCTCTGATTTCCTGGCTGCAACTGAAAAAGCAATATCAAGGCTGCCTTTTGTTTATCAACGATTATTTAGAATCGAACCTCTTGAAGATGAAAGATTTTTTGAAGGGAGGAAAAAAGAACTAGAGAAAATTTCCTTAGCATTCAATAATTGGGAACATAAGAGATTTGCCCCTATAATTGTTTTCGGAGAAAAGGGAAGTGGAATAACGACTTTGCTAAATTTCTTTTTCAGAGAAATTGATCTAAACTATGCTATAACAAGAACATCGGTTAAATCTAAAATTCATTCAGAAGGGGAATTTATTGATTTCTTTAAAAACATCTTAAACAGTAAATCATTGGAAACTTATCATGACGTCATTGATTATTTAAATAACAATTCAAGACAAATAATTGTTCTTGAAAATCTTCAGAATTTGTTCCTTAAAAAGGTAGGAGGTTTTACTTGCCTGAAAATGCTTTTAGAAATTATTTCTAAAACAAATAAAAATGTTTTTTGGATTATTACCTCAAATTTATATGCATGGGAATATCTGGGAAAGGTGATGGATATATCAGATTATTTTGGTTACAAGGTAAAACTTGGTCAATTGGACAATCAGCAAATGATTGATATTATTCTCAGAAGACACAGGATAAGTGGATATAATATCTATTTTGAACCTGAGAATTTGGAATTGATAAAAAAGAAGTACAAAAAGTTATCGGAAAAAGAAATACAGGACGTTTTAAGCGAAGATTTTTTTTCTGAGCTAAACAGGTTTGCTAAAAGTAACATTAGTCTTGCACTTCTTTACTGGATGAGGTCTACTAAAGAAGTATCATCGGATTCAATTACATTAAGTTCCGTTAATAAACTGGTTACTTCATTTCTTGATGTAATTAATCAGGAAAAGATTTTTATTTTATATCTTTTACTATTGCACGATGGATTATCTGAAGAAGATGTTGCTTTGATTTATAACAAATCTCCGAATGAAATGCGATTGGTTTTACTTACATTATATGATGATGGAATAATTATAAAAAGGGAAGACTTATATATTATTAATCCGCTTTTATATAGACAAATTATCTTTTTATTACAATCTAGAAATATAATTCACTAAGAATATGAGAATATTATTTTTTTCTTTCTTTTTATTTTTTGTGCAGCTGACATTCTTTCCACAGAGTAACAGCATAAAAAACTTAAATAGCGATTCAATCCTGTCGGCTAAAGTTGATTCTTCTGCAGCTATAATTGATAGTTCATTAACAAAAGCTGCAAAGGATACTTCAAAGGAAAATTTACTTGAGCTCAATCCTCCGTCAATCCTTGATGCAATTTCAATTGGTAAAATAATTTGGTCAATAATTTTTGTCGTCGTTGGTTTTTATATAATTCGTTTAATTACAAAAGTATTGAACCTTTTTGCGGAAAAAAGTATTAGTTACCGCATTACCCTAAAGGGAATAGTTCCGATAATCCGGATTACAGGATGGATTATAATAATCTATATTCTTCTTGCGGGAATTTTCAAACCTCCAATTTCGACAATAATAGCTGTTACGGCTTCTGTAGGAATTGCGGTAGGTTTTGCAGCCCAGGATGTTTTGA
>CAZUOC010000003.1:0-21164 GCA_964622335.1 uncultured Ignavibacteriaceae bacterium | reverse complement strand
CAAAATTTATTTCGAGCAATGCCTCAAAGTTCGGAGGAGAGTTTTATAAGAGATATAAAGATATTTTACCTGTTCTAAAAGGTGACTGGACTTCCAACTGGGATATTTTTTACCAGGGAGAATTTGAAAGGATGAAAAAGGAAAGATGGGTTCAGTATAGTCTTTTATCTGCGGAGAAACTCGCAACATTGACCTGGCTACTCGATAATAAAAAATCTCCATTGTCTGATTATGTTAATCAGGCTTACCGGTTGATGCTAAACTTTAGTGGACATGGTAGTGGTCTCGAATATGGTTACGGTTCACCTGCCGATAATCTTATTACTATGGAATACCGGGAAAGTTATGTGCAAGATGCCTACTTAAAGACAGAAGAAGTTTTGGAGAGATCAATTTATAGAATTACAAAACCTGACGAAAGTTTTGAAGGAGAAGGGATAGTCGTTTTTAATGCTTTATCATGGAAACGGGATGTACCGGTTGAGTTTCAGTTTCCATTCGATAGTTCACCTTTGTATGATGTAATTGATCTAACGACGAATGAAAAAATTCCTTCATACCGGAAAGGTTATAAACAAATTTTTATTGCACGCGATTTGCCTTCATTCGGATTTAAAAAATACAGGCTTCAACAAATTTCTGGAAAAGTAGAATCGAATCAGAATGAATTAAGAATTTCTAATGGCTCAATAGAGAATCAATTTTATAAGATTTCGTTTAATAAATCTTCAGGTAAAATTGAAAGCATAATTGATAAAAAATCAAACAAGGAATTATTAAATAAAAAAAGCAAGTATGGATTTAACCAACCATTGATTGAGCGTTTTCAAAAGAATGAAAATTATTCTCAAATAGATTTTGCAAATCAAAAAATTGAAATTAAGAATGAAGCACCTGTAAGGCTTGTTTTGCAGATTACAAGGGAGAATGAAATCTTTAAAAAGACAGAATTTATTCTATGGAATAATGTTGACAGGGTTGATATTAATCATACAGTTGATCCTGAAAAATTCAAGACTACCGAGGTAATTGAAGATTATGGTCTGGCTTTCCCCTTTGCCGTAAGTAATTCGCAAACGGCGATAGAAATTTTAGGAGGATTTATCAATCCTGCAAAAGATAAACTCCCCGGCTCAAGCGACGATGGATTTTCGATTAGAAGAACAGTCGCAATTTATAATGATGAACAAACAATAAGTCTTTCATCTTTAGACAGCAGGGTAATTAAATTACGACAAGCTGAAGACGGCTCAAAAGTTTTAATATCAAACCCAATAAATAATTTTCCATTAAACTGGAACCGTTATGAGAAAAATGAAGGGAAGATAACTTTCCACTATAGCTTTACAAACCAACAGGGAAAATTTTCTCCATCTGCTTCTTCAAGATTTGGCTGGGAATTAAGTTCGACGCCTGTTGTTAGAAAAAGCTGGTATAGAACAAAGCCAACCTCGGAAAGTTATTTAAACATCGATAATAAAAATATCATACTAAATACTATCATTCCTTCTCCGCAAGATGATAGCTTCTCGTTATGTTTAATGAATTTAAATCCAGATAAGAAAGAAATGGCTGTTATAACTTCATCTTTCTTTAATAATGCAAAGGCATTTTATACAACATATCTTGGAGAAATTAAAAAACCTGCTGAAGCAGAAAATAATTCCTTAAAAGTTGAATTAAACCCTAATGAAATTGTGACTGTAAAAATTCATTTCAAATGAAAAGAAAGATTCTAAAATATTTTATACTTACTTGTGCAGTTGCTGTATCTCAGTCGCTTGAAGGATGCCTGTTTGAATATATCAGACAACCCAAGTCTGCACAAACAGGTGAAGTGATAGATATAGAAATTTCTATTCATGATGATATTGTACCTGAACCGAATGCTCATAAAGGAATTCTCGGCGTAATTGCACCCGATGATTGGACATTTGTTTCTGCAACGTATTCATCTGATCTGGGTAATGGAATTCTTTCTGAATCGGAAGAATGGAAGGATTCTGTTGAAGCATCATTCCCGATTTTGCAATACGGTAAAAATATGAAATGGATTGTACTGATATCGGATCAGGGTTATACTTATGATAACCCGGTTACATTTGTTGTTCAATTGAAAATGCAGGTCGGGCAAAAAGAAGGTTGTTTTAATTTAGGTTATTTAACTACAAAAGCTACTTCAGGACTACTTTCATCGGGAAATTCTCAGTGGGCACCGCTTTCGTTTCCTCACCCTATCGGTATTCCGGATTCGGGTCTGTGTGTTTCATTGTTTGAAACACGTGAAGCTCCTGAATGGGATAATCTCTTCGATAGAACAAGCGGCTGGATAGGAGCTGATGGAATCTATTCAATTCCTTTGAACGGATTTGAACAACCATCAAATAATGAGACCAACAAACAAATGATTCTTTTTGGCGATACATTTATCGGAGAAGTTGATAGTTCGAATCACCGTGTTAACTCACAGATAATTAACAACACGCTTGCACTTATGCAAAATGCCGAACCAATTGAAAATAATATTGAGTTTTTCTGGAGAGAAGACTCAAACGGGAATCCGAAGACAGTTTTTATTCCTGAAACTCTGGCAGCAAATGAAGGAGATTGGTACTGGCTTATGGACGGGATTTCTATTGAAGATACGATTAATGTTTTTGCTTTACGGCTAAATAGTACCGGTAGCGGTGCTTTTGGATTTGAAATAAACGGGGTTGTGCTGATCAAGTTTACTCTTGATGAAGAAAGTTTCATTTCAAATATTCAACAATTCAATACGCCATTGTTTTTTAAGAATGAATCTGAAGGATGGGAAATTGTTCTCGGTCAGGCAATTATGCCTATGACTGTAAGTTCAGGAAACCCTTCACCTGATGGATATATTTATGTGTATGGACCAAAGGATGTTTCTTCCGGCAAAGAGCTTGTTGCCGCGCGTACACTTCCCGAAAATATTGGGAATTTTGATTTGTGGGAATATTGGAGTGGTACCGGCTGGGGAAATAGTATAGAAGAATGTGCTTCAATTACTTCAGGAATTTCTCAGGAATTTAGCATTACACCGATTAGCAGTAATAAGTATTTGTTGGTTGTACAGAGCGGAAATAATGTTGCAGTTAAGTTTGGCGAAAATCCTGTCGGACCATTTGGAGTTTCATACTCAATTTATGAATGCCCTGAAGTTAAAGAATATCCGAATATTTTTGTTTACAATGCCAAAGCACATCCAAACTTATCTACACAGGAAGAATTATTAATTAGCTATAATGTTAATACATTTAATTTTGGTGATCATTTTTCGAACGCTGATATTTATCGTCCCAGGTTTATCTATCTTAAAATTAATGATACAACCACAACCAATATCCCTGAATTTACTAAAACCACAGATGAATTTTCTCTGGAACAAAATTATCCTAATCCTTTTAATCCAGCGACAACAATTAGCTTTAATATTAAAGAAAGTGGATTTGTTTCACTGGTAGTTTACGATATGCTGGGAAATAAAGTAACACAGATTGTCGGAGAAAATCTAACAGCAGGATTCCATTCATATACATTTGATGCCGGCAGTTTGAATGAAAGAACTTTAGCAAGTGGAGTTTATCTTTATACTTTGCGAATTGGAAAATCCAATCTTACAAAAAAGATGATCTTTTTGAAATAGTAATTAATTGAGAGTAAACAGTAATAAATAATTAATAAAAAGGAGCAAAATGAAAGGAGGAAATCAGAAGCTCTAAGAAATTAACCTGTTTCTAAAACTATAAATAAGAACCAAATAAAGGAGACAGAAATGAAAAATAGAAATACAGTACTAACTTCAGCAATTGCAGCAATATTAGTGACTGTTTTGATTGCGGGCTGTTTTATAATAACGATTGTAAATCAACCTTCAACTGCAATGGGCGGTGAACAAATTACTACAATATTAACTGTATCTGTAGAAGGTGAGTCGGATGCGAATCCACATTATGGTATAATAGGAATCTTAATTCCTAATGATTGGACCATTGATTCAGTTTATTTTTCAGGAGGATATACAGATTACATGACCTTCCTTGATCCGGATAGCTCAGATGCAGAGCCAGGCGGGCAGGTAGATTTTTGGGCAGACTCTTTAGAAGGAAGATATCCCAGTGGATCCGATTATAAGTGGGTTGTTTACCAATCCTCACAAGCTCATACAGTTTTAGTTGATACAGTAGATGTTATGGTCTCTATAATGATGACAACATCCTCAGCGCAAGGTGATTTTAATCTTGGATATTTCGCTTCGGATGCTGCATTAGATTTTACTGATCCGACATACTACGATGTTAGTTTAAATAATCAAATAAATATTTCCGGAGTTGTGCCTGTTGAATTGACATCATTTACGGCTTCAACCAGGAAAAATGATGTTACACTAAATTGGCAGACAGCAACAGAAACTAATAACAGAGGTTTCGAGATTCAAAGAAGTATTGATAACAGTAAATTTTCTACAATAAGTTTTATTAACGGTAAAGGAACAACAACTGAAAACAGTAAGTATAGTTTTGTAGATAAAAATCTTGCTGAGGGGTTATATTATTACAGGTTGAAACAAATTGATCTGGATGGTAGTTATGAATATTCGAAAACGGTAGAAGTCAATTTTTCTGTCCCTTCGGAATATTCGGTTTCACAGAATTATCCCAATCCTTTCAATCCATCAACCTCAATAGAGTTCTCTATTCCGGTTGAGGCTAAAGTTGTTATAACACTTTTTAACTCAATAGGCGAAGAAGTTGCTGAAATGACCAATGCCGAATTTAATGTAGGAAGACATGTTATGGATTTCAATGCTTCTAATCTTTCAAGCGGAACATATATTTATACAATTTCTGCAGAAGGAATAGACGGAAGCAAGTTTGTTCAATCACATAAAATGATCTTAATGAAATAATTCAAAAAAGTTATAAAACTTTTGAGACTGCCGGAGTTACCGGCAGTCTCGATAATACCAAGAAAAATCGGAGAAGTTTATGAAGCCAATATTTTCGAAGTTAGTTTTATTAACAGTTGTGGTTTTTCCGATGCTCTATTCCGGCTGCTATATCACCGAGATTATGCAATCTGCAACTGTTGAAGCTGGGGGTGTTTTTACTGCCACAGTTACAGTGTCTGATATAAATGCAGAGCAACAAAATGCGCATAAGGGAGTTCTTGCAATTCTGGTTCCGGAAGACTGGTCGTTTATTGATGGTACTTATGATACTCCAATGGGAGTTGGAAATATGGTACTGGATACTTCGGCACATCCGATTTGGGGAGATGTTGATACGGTTATTGCTCGGCCTGAGGGAATGAAGTGGATTAATTTACTTTCTGATACAGGTTATTTGCATGATGCCAATCTTGTTTATGAAGCAACTGTAAATTTGCAAGTGGGAAAAACAACAGGCGATTTTCAAATTGGTTACCTGGTGACTGTTAACACTGTTGATATTCTCCAATTTCTGAACGATCAGGAAAATGATCAGCAATTAGCAGGCGCAGATACATCTATGAATCATGCGGTAACTGTAACTTCTGTTATGGGTGTAAAGGAAACTAAACTTGATGGAGTTCCATCTGAATATCACTTGTCACAAAATTTTCCAAACCCTTTTAATCCATCAACTACAATTAATTACTCTGTTACAGAAGGATCAAAAGTTGATTTAATAGTTTATGATTTATCAGGTAAAGAAGTAGCTATTTTAGTAAATGGATATAAACCGGCTGGAAATTATTCCGTTAATTTTTCAGATAATAAACTATCAAGCGGTGTTTACTATTACAGGATATCTACTAACGGATTTACAGAAACACGCAAAATGATTTTAATGAAATAAATTGTAACCTTCGGGGCGAGTATATCATCCCCAAATTGTAACCTCGAAGGTTAAAGAAAATAAATAATTTAAACGAAATAATAGAAAATATAATGTTTAAATCTATTAAAGTAAAATCTGTAAGAGATCTTGGAATTCAGTTTACTGAGAATCTTCATAAAATGATTGGACAAGACGGAGCTTTCTCGATTCCTATTAATGGAGAAACGCTTTGGTTTTTTGGTGATACCTTGATTGGCGAAAGAAAACCGGGCGAGAGTTTATGGTATCCCGGTGGAGAACCTGTGGGGACAAAGGATATGTCCGGCAAAGGCTCAATTGAAAAAATGATTAACAATACGGGATTGTTATTAAAAGAAGATTCAGGAAGAAACGGTTTGAATAACTTTCAGTATATAACTAATGAACAAGGAAAAATTAAACCTTTGATCGAACTTCTTCCTGATGAAGATCCTGATTTGATAAGAATCTGGTGCTTACATGGAATTTACCTGGACAGGAAAGTCTATCTTTATTTTTTAAAGATAAAAATGCTCGATGAAACTGTTTGGCCCGGAACTTTTGAAGTACTTGGTGCCGGACTCGCAGTTGGAGACAAAACCGATTGGAAATTCAAAAGAATTAATTATGAGGGTTCTGATCTCTTATGGAAAATTAATGAACCAAAATTCGGATCTGCTGTATTTGAAGATAAAGAAAATAACTGGCTCTATTTGTATGGAGTGGTTCCTATTAATGAATTGCAAATCTGTTACCTTGCCCGCGTACGACCATCGCAAATAGAAGAGTTTGATAAGTATGAATACTATTGCGGTAAAGAAAACTGGAGTAAAAATGTAAAAGAAGCCGTTCCTGTTTTCACAAATGTGCCTAACGAAGTTTCCGTTTCTTATAATCCTTATTTGGAAAGCTATCTAGCTGTTCATTCCTATGACCTTGGAGGAGATATTGTAGGACGCACTTCTCCAACTCTATTAGGACCATGGAGTGAACCTGTTCTTTTGTATAAGGTTAAAACAAAACGGGAAAAAGAACTTCCGTATCCTATACTGATCTATGCCGGAAAAGAACATCATGAATTATCTGAAAAGAACGGCAAAGTAATTTATTTAACCTATATAGAATTTGAAGAATATTACCCGCATTTAATTGAAGTAGAGTTAGATTAAATTTTTTGATTATAAGGAAACTTAATGATTCCGAATGTTGATGATCTGAAAAGTGATATACTTAAACATAAGTCCGGTGATCTTTTTAATCCACCGGGTCTAACAAACTTTTGGGGCTGTGTTCAATCAGATATTGATCTTACAGGTGTAAGGAGCCTGAACTTTCCTCCTTTCGGCTGTTCTGATATTATCACAGGCGGATTGTTTATTGATAATAAATATTTTCCTGCAACCGGTACATATATCGATTTTGTTTGGTATCCTGATCACATAGAGCGATCTGCGGAATATCGAGGAATTATTTATAAATCCGTTACCGTACTTCCGATGAAAAAGAAAGCCGTTCTTATTAATCTTAAAATGGAAAACAGGAACGGGGAAGAACGTGAAATTGAGATAAAATTTGGTTTTGCAGGGAGTGTTACGAAAGCGGTAAGAACATGGAATGATGCTTATCCGCCGTTTGAAAGAGACAACAAAATTGAAATAGATAATAAACGAAGAGCAATACTTTATTCTGCACAGCATAGTACGGCATTTCAACTTCAGGGTATTTATCCCATCGCTGATGAGATAAATATTAACGGGATTAAATCCAAAATAAACTTAAAGGCTGGTGAAAAGAAAAATATTTTTTACGTAAATACCGTTGATAATTCTATTGAAAATTTGCAAAACGTATATGATGAAATTATAAATAATTCTGAAAATATTATTAATAATGTTCGGGATGAATGGAATGAGGAAATAAAATCTGCATTCACGCCGGGAAATTCCCGTTTCTCCGGTTCCATGCCGATTTTAGAAACAACCGATAAAGAAATTGCCAAACTATACAATATGGGAGTTCTCGGTATCATATATTTTAAAAGAGATAATCCATATTCTGTTTTAGGAAGAACTTACGATACGCTTATGCCTCGGTACTGGCAGTCAGTTACATTCATCTGGGATTATGCTTTAAGCTCTCTAACACATGCTCTTCTCGATCCTGATGTGATGAGCAAATATCTTGAACATTGGATGCTTATGGATGTGCATAAACATTTTGGTACTGAATATTTAACAGGCGGTCCTGTTGGTCCATGGTATTCAGTTAATGATTTTGCAATGATGACAATTGCAAAAAATTATCTAAGCTGGAGTGGAAATCTTAATTGGTTAGAAAAAGAATTAAAGAATGATTCGACTAAAGAAAAAGTAAAGGACTATTTATTAAAATATTCCTCCAACTGGAAACAATTTAAAACTGCAAGCGGTCTGGCAGATTACGGTGGAATAAATAACCTACTTGAATGTGTAAGCACTTATGTACACGAAGTTGCAAGTTTAAATGCTGCGAATGTTTTTAATATGAGATTTGGAGCCGAAATTGCTTCTCTTGTGGAAAAAAACGAACTAAGTAAAAAATTATTAGATGAAGCTGAACAATTAATCCCGGAAATTCATAAACTCTATATAGATGGAAAAGGATATTGGAACACGAGATTTCCCGATAACCTGTTAGTTGAGGTACGTCATTGTTATGATTTTATAACTATACTGAATAATATTACTGATGATTTGTCAGAGAAACAAAAAACTGAAATGACGAATTTTTTTATAAATGAATTACAAACTCCAACCTGGATGCGGGCTTTGTCGCCGGGTGATGATAATGTAATGTTTAGCGTTCGTCCCGATCATCAATGGAATGGTGCATATCCTGCCTGGCCCGCACAGGCAGCGACGGGTTTGTATAAAATTGGTCAGGGTGATCTTGCATTTAAATGGCTGAAAGGAATTGCAAAAACTTTTAACCAGGGTCCACTTGGGCAGGCTCATTTTGTTGAATCTGCAATTGATCCTGAATCGGGAGGAGCAAGAAAATCAACTCCTGATGGTCCTTATATTTGCGATTGGACAGTTTCATCACATGGAAGCTGGACAAATATTATTATAGAATCAATTTTTGGTGTTAGCGCATCAATGACGAAGAGAATTGAAGCTAGTCCAGACTTTGGACAGTTCGATCCAAAAGCAGAACTAAAGAATCTTCCTTACCAGGGGAAGCTTTATCATGTAAATAAAAATGGAATTATTAAAAATTAATTTTATGTGATCTAACAATGGAGAAAAAGATGAAAATATTTTTTTGCTTAACATTATTTTTCATATTTTCTTCAGAAATTTTACCGAAGATGAAAATTGAACAAGTAAAAATATCAGGTAGTTTTTTTCAGGATTATCTTGAAAAAATCAACCAGGCTGACTCAAATGAAGAAAAACAAAAACTTGCTGATGAAATGATTAATGAGCTAAATAAAATCGGTTACCCGATTTTTGAAAACGATTCGACAGTTATTCTTTTGTATAAAGGGAATGTAGAAAAAGTTGGTATAATAGGCGATATGACCGACTGGGTAGATTTAGTCCCTTTTATAAAAATAGAAGGAACCTATTTATTTTACTATCGTTTTACCTTAGAGCCAACTGCAAGACTGGAATACTGGCTTATGTTTTCAAAGGATGGATTTCCTTTTATAGATTCACTGAACAAATACATATCGCTAAATGGTTTGGGAGAACTTTCTGAACTTGCAATGCCCGACTATGTTAGACATCCTTTTTTCAGAGAATTTGAAGAAGGAAAAAAGGGCGACTATTCGCGTGTACAGGAAATGAATGTGCCTGCCGGTGTTTTACCATACGAACATACAATTCATATTTATTTACCGCCAGGTTATAGTAAAGAAACGAAATATCCCGTTGTTTATTTTCAGGATGGGAGAGATTATATAGAATATGCTGAGGTTCCGCATGTTTTAGATGAATTAATAAACCAAAAAAAGATAACACCCGTAATTGCAGTTTTCGTAACTCCGCCAAATCTTTATCAACCTAAAGTTCCCAATAGAATGACGGAATATGGAATGAATGACGATTATGTCCAGTTTTTTGTAGATGAGCTTGTCCCGTTTATTGATTCAAAATTTTCTATTCTGGTAAAACCCAAAGGAAGGCTTGTAGTTGGTGATTCTTTTGGCGGATTAATTTCTGCTTATATTTCATTTAAGCATCCCGGGGTATTTAAAATGGCATATAGCCAATCCGGTTATCATTCTTTTAATAATGATAAACTGATAAAAATAATTAGCTTAGCAGAAAAAAAAGATATAAAACTCTTTGTTGATGTGGGAACTTATGAAAAGAAAGTAGGTGCAACATTTCTTCCTGAAAAAGAGACAAACTTTTCAGAGGGGAACCGAAGATTGAGAAAAGTCCTGGAAGATAAAGGATATGATTTTATTTATAAAGAATATTATGAAGGACATACCTGGGGAAATTGGCGCAGGCATTTAATTGATGCTTTAATTTATTTTTTTGGGAATTAGGCAAATAGTAATGCGTATTGGAATTGACTTTGGTGGAACGAACCTGAAAACAGGAATATTTTCCGAAGATGGGAAGCTTCTGTTTTTTGTAGAAAATAAATTATCTGAATTCACAGAAAGCGGAGACCTTCTCGATAATTTAGTAGCGCACGCTAAAGCGGTCAGCGGAAATTATAAATTAACTTCAGGAGGTTTAGCAATAAAAGGCTTAATTAATACAGATACCGGAGTACTTGAAGATGATATTGGAGCCGGCGCATTATTAGCCGGTAAAAATCTGAAAGAAGCATTTGGTGAAAAATTAAATATTCGATTTAAAGTTGAAAATGATGCACGTGCATTTGCCTGGGGTGAATATAAATTTGGTGCCGGACAGGAAAGCAAAGCAATGGTTTGTATGACTCTTGGAACAGGTTTTGGCTGTGCAGTTATTGTTGATGGTAAACCTTTTTATGGTTCCGATGTTTTGGGCGGGTTGCTGGGAGGGCACATAAGTATTGATCGTAATGGTTCTGAATGTCCTTGTGGTAACAGGGGATGTCTGGAACTTTATTGTTCTGCAACTGCTTTTACTGAACGGGTTATTGAAGCCCATCAAGAATTAAAAAATAGTAATAACATTCTTCCTGAATTTTTTGAAAAGATAAAAAATAAAGAAGAAAAATATTTTAATACTCTTTATGCTTTCCAGGATGATTTGGCTATTGGTATTGTTAATGCTATACATGCTTACGGTCCCGATATGGTAGTTCTTGGTGGTGGAGTTATGAATAGTGCTCAAATAATTCTGCCGCGACTTGTTGAGCTTGTTCAAAAGCGTGCATGGACTTTCCCACGTAAAAAAGTACAGATAAACTCTGCGCAACTTGGAAACAAGGCTGCAACTTATGGAGTTGCTTTTTTAAATTGAATATCTATGATGAAAAATACTGGAAACCTAATGAATAAACAGACTGAAGATATAATTTTAGATCCGTTTATAACTTTACTACCGGAAAGAATGAGAAGTTTTCCACGCGGTCCTTTCGATACCGCTCCTGCATTTAAACTTAGCAAAGGGAAAATTGAAAAAGGTTATGATGTTTTAGCTGGCAAAATCATTCCTGCTATTCCTAAAGGATTAAAAGTATTAATGATTGATGGTTACCAGGGGATTAAATGGAATGAGTTTCAATCAGAATTGAAAAATGCATTGAAGAAAAATGCAATTAACGCTGAATGGCTCGATATGAATGAATGCCTGCTTCCGCCGGAAGAAATTGATAAAAGGATTGAACCTTTTCTTGGTGGTGATGACCCGTTATTTGGAACTCATTATCCTTTTGGAGCGGAAACATTTTTTAATGCAAAAAAAATTGCAGAGTATAGAATTAAAGCTTCAATAGCTCATTCTGATAAAGCTGGTAAATTGTTAATTATTTATGGTACAGGTGCGGGACTGCTTGAGCTTTGGGACGAACTCTGGTATATAGATATACCGAAGGATTTGATCCAGGAATATGCACGTAAGGGTGAGATAAAAAATATCGGGGCAAAAACCATACAGTCTTTTGGGAATTTCTATAAGCGTTCATATTTTGTTGAGTGGCAGGCGTTAAATAGGTTGAAGAAACAGTTACTTTCTTCCATAGATTGTTTTATTGATTTTCAGGATACTTTGAATCCGTCCCTGATTTCCGGTGACGATTTCCGTCATGCTCTTCATGAAATTTCCGGAACTCCTTTTAGACTTCGTCCATGGTTTTTCCCGGGACCTTGGGGTGGAAAATTTATGCAGGGACATATGGGACTCGATCCCGATCAACCAAATTATGCATGGTCTTTTGAAATGATTGTTCCTGAAAATGGAGTGATTTTAGAAAATGACGGTGGAAGACTGGAATTCTCTTTCGATTGCCTAATGTACCAGGAGAATAAGAGAGTATTAGGTGGTGCAGCAGCAAAGCAATTTAAATATGAATGGCCAATTCGTTTAGATTACTTAGACACAATTGATGGGGGGAATCTTTCTACGCAGGTTCATCCCCGACCCAATTATATAAGAAAAGAATTCGGCGAGACTTACACACAGGATGAAACTTATTATATCGTTGCCGCTAAACCTGGTGCACAGGTTTATCTTGGACTTACAGAAGAATGCAAGCCCGAGGAATTTAAATCAGCATTACGTGAATCTATTAAAACAGGAAACGAAGTTGACATTGATAAATTTGTAAATAAAGAACCAAGCAAACCTCATGATCTTTTCTGTATTCCTAATGGAACAGCGCATTGCAGTGGCGAAGGAAATTTGGTTCTTGAAATAAGTGCAACGCCATATATTTTTACTTTTAAAATATACGATTACCTAAGAAGAGATCTTGAAGGGAATTTACGTCCGATAAACATTGAAAGAGGATTTGAAAATATTAGGTTTGAAAGAAAAGCAAAATGGGTCAGGGAAAATCTTCTAGCAAAACCGGTTTTAATTAATGAAGGCAAGGGATGGAAAGAGTACGAATTATATAATAAACCTTACACATTCTATAATGTTAACAGGATCGAGTTTGAGAAGATTTATGAAACGAATACAAATGCGAATGCTTTTGCAACCAATTTAGTAGAAGGAGAAGAAGTTGAAATAGTTTCGGAAAATGGAAGAATCTCAAAACTTTCCTATCTCGAATCTATGCTGATTCCTGCTGCAACGGGTAAAATAAAAATTATTAACAAAGGTAAACGCCCCTGTAAAATGGTGATGGTTTATATCCGTCCCGGGATTGGAATAACGGAACCAATGAACGATCCTAAATAGCATCAGAAAGATGAAATCTTTTTTAGAGAAAGTAATTGCTCTATTATTTTAGTCAGAATTATTTTTTATTTGAATAATAATCAAATATAAAAGATGTCATCTTTTAATCCCCAAAATGAATAAAGGTTTGATAATAACGTACCTCAGATGTGAATATAAAGTTAATCCTCTTGGAATAGACATTGCTACTCCCCGCCTTAGCTGGATAATTAAATCTGCCAATCTTAATGAAAGAGGACAAAGACAAACTGCATATCAAATTATGGTTTCTTCATCTAAGGAAAAACTTAATAGCAACATTGCCGATTTATGGAATAGCGAAAAAGTCAAATCAGACCAATCCAACCAGGTTGCGTATGCCGGGAAAAAGTTAGAATCAAGAACCGAATGCTGGTGGAGAGTAAAAATATGGGATGAGAATAATAATCCTACTGAATGGAGTGAGCCTGCAAAGTGGACGATGGGATTACTTTCTGAAAGCGATTGGAAAGCAAAATGGATTGGTTACGACGAATGGGAAAGAAAGGAAAAGAAAAAAGATAAATTTCAATTTGAAGCCGGGAAAGATAAATGGATATGGTATCCTTTAGAAAGAACAAAAGAAAAAAAAGGAACCGAAAAATTTTTCTTTAGAAAAGTTTTTGATGTAAAACAGTTGGATGAAATATATTCTACTGAAATTCTTATTACTGCTGACGAGAAATTTATTCTTTACCTGAATGGAAAAAAGATTGACGAAAGTGATGGTTATGTTTTTTCGTGGACAAGACCCAAACAAATCGAGGTAAAAAAATATCTATGTCAAGGGAAAAACATTTTAGCAGTTGAGTGCATCAATACATATCTTGAAAAACCGGGATTGGGAGCAAAATTAATTTTAAAATTTAACAACGGTGAAAAACAGATAATTAGGACTGATGCGAAATGGAAAGCGTCAGATAAAGTGAGTGATGACTGGCAAAAAAATAATTTTGATGATAAGAGCTGGATAAATGCGGATGAAATTGCTGTTATGGGAGATAAGCCATGGCGTGTTCCTAAAGTTGGTTTATATCTTCCTCCTTCTCCATACCTACGCAAAGAATTTACAATCCAGGAAAAAATAGAATCTGCTTATGTTTATGTCTCTTCACTCGGTTTGTATAAGCTTTTTATTAACGGACGAAGTATTTCCGAGGACAGATTAACTCCCGGCTGGACAGACTATCACAAACGGGTCTATTACAATACATATGATGTAAAAGATTTTATAATAAACTCCGACAAAAATGGTGTGGGTATTATCCTTGCAGATGGTTGGTATACTGGCTACATCGGATGGGAAAAACAAAGGGAATATTATGGAAAAAATCCACGCGTTTTACTTCAACTTGAAGTAAAATATGAAAATGGAACAACTAACTACATTTGCTCGGATGAATTGTGGAAAGCTGCATACGGTCCAATCCGGGAAGCTGATCTTCTGATGGGAGAAACTTATGATGCAAAAAAAGAAAAAGATTTCTCCGGATGGGATAAACCTGGGTTTAACGATTACAACTGGGACAAAGTTGATATATCTGATAAAATCAATATTGAACTTAACTCGTATCCCTCTTTACCTGTAAGAAAGACTTTAGAAATAAAATCTGTTAAAATATCTTCACCGAAAAAAGGAATTTATATTTTTGATCTCGGTCAGAATATAGCCGGATGTGTACATTTAAAAATTGATGGAAGAAAAACCGATAAAATTGTTTTAAGATTTGGTGAGATGCTGGATGATGAAGGAAATCTTTATACTGAAAATATTAGGATGGCACGTGCGACAGATACTTATTTTACTAAAGGTGAAATGGAAGAAATTAGGGAATCATACTTTACTTATCATGGATTCAGATACGTTGAAATGTCAGGCTATCCAAAACAGCCTGCAACCGATATGATTAAGGGAATTGTTTTTCATTCTGATATTCCGGTTACGGGTTCTTTCGAATGCTCTAATCAAACGCTGAATAAATTGTATGAAAATATTTTCTGGAGTCAGCGGGCAAATTTTATGGATATCCCGACCGATTGTCCGCAAAGAGATGAAAGGCTCGGGTGGACAGCAGACGCGGTTGATTTCATCCGCACAGCTTCATTTAATATGGATACCTCATCTTTTTATTCTAAGTGGCTGAGAGATTTAAATGATGCACAGGAAGTTAACGGCGCATACACGGCAATTGCACCTAAACCTGATTTAGGGATCGGTCCGCTTTATCCGGGTGCTTCGGGATTTGCAGACTCAGGAGTTATCACTCCATATAATCTTTATAAATTCTATGGTGATGTTACAATTCTAAAAAAGTATTATGAAAATATGATTACGTTCATGCATTATTTGGAAGTTAATAAATATAAAAGACCGGGAATTGGATATGGTGATTGGCTTTCAGTAAATGCCGATACACCCCAGGAGTTAATTGACATTGCCTTTTTTGCTTATGATGCAAAACTAATGATAGAAATATCTGCCTTGTTAGGAAAGGAAGCGGATGAGAAAAGATTCAGAAAATTATTTGAAGATGTTAAAAATGTATTCAATAAAAAATATCTCAACATGGATGGTTCCATAAAAAACGGGACACAAACTGCTTACGCTCTTTCTTTACATTTTGAACTTTTAGATAAAGAAAAAGAAGAGAGTACTTTTAATTTTTTAATTGATGATATTGTGAAAAAAGATTTTCACATCTCGACAGGTTACATTGGATTAAATTATCTTTTTCCTGTGTTAACAAAGTTTGATAGGAGTGATGTTATATACAGAATTTTATTAAATGGAGCTTTCCCATCCTGGTTCTTTATGATTAAGCAGGGAGCAACTACTCTCTGGGAAAGATGGAATTGTTGGATGCCGGATAAAGGATTTTATGATCCATTGATGAATTCATTTAATCATACCTCTCTTGGTGTTATTGGTGAATGGCTTTACTCCGGCATTGGAGGAATAATTCCTGAAGAACCCGGGTTTAAGAAGATAATAATTAAACCTCTTATAGGGGGAAGACTTAACTATGCCAAAGCTTCTTATTTTTCTATTTATGGAAAAATTAGTTCTGAGTGGGAGGTGAAAAATGAAAAATTTTCCCTGAAAGTTTGTATTCCTGTTAATACTTCTGCAAAAATATTTGTTTCAAAACTTCAAACTCAAAAATTAATTAGAAAACCTAATGAATATGAACTTGTAGAAGAAAACGAAAGATTTTTTGTTTTTAACGTTGGTTCAGGAGAATACAGTTTTGAGTATGATTATTTTAATTAAATGCTCGCCCCAATATAGAAGTAGTTCAAAATAAATTTGGATAACAATCCAAGGTTAACAAAAATATCTAAACCACAAACGACTTAATCTAAAATTCCTTTTTCACTTTCGGATCTGCATAATTTCTTTCCGGTATGATACAAACCCAGTTAGGTCTTCCGGGATCGCGGTCATAAGAATAACCGCCGAGTTCTTTATAAAGTTCTGAATATTGCTTTAGTTTATCATAATCTAATTCTACACCAAGACCGGGACCTTGCGGTAGTTTTATTTTTCCATCATCATATTTTAATTTTCCACCTTTAATAATATCATCTGTAAGGTGATGATAATGAGCATCGGCAGCAAAACCGAGGTTGGGAAGCGCGGCTCCGAGATGCAGCATTGTTGCAAGCTGTATTCCCAGTTCACCGGATGAATGCACACTCGCACCCCATTGAAAAGTTTCCAAAACTTGTCCGGCTTTGTATGCCTGTCGTAATCCTCCCCAGAATGTTGTATCAAGAAGTATTACATCAATAGCTTCAGTTCTTATACAGGAAGCAAGCTGTTCAAAATTTATTACAACAGTATTTGTTGCGGTTGGTATCTTAACGAAATTGCGAACTCGCCGCATTCCTTCCAAACCAAATGTCGGATCTTCAAAATAATCGTTATTAATATTCTCAATAGCTTTTCCAACTCTTATTGCTTCTTCAACACTCCAGGTGCTGTTTGGATCGAGTCGGAAAGAAGAATCCGGAAAAGTATCTGCAAGTGCACGGAAAACTTCAATATCGTGATCCGGGGGAAAAACTCCTCCTTTAAGTTTAAAAGTTTTAAAGCCATTTACTCTAGCAAGTTGTTTGGCATGAGCAGTCATTTGTTCAGGTGAAACTTCGCCGCCTTTACCGTTTTTTATATTATTATACCTGTAAAAGAGATAAGCTGCAAAAGGGATTTCATCTCTAACTGCACCACCTAAAAGATCGCAGGCTCTTATTCCAAGCTTTTTCCCTGCGAGATCCATACAAGCAAATTCTATCGCTGCGTGAACTTGTGAACGGTTATTATAAAGTGAAGCAACCGGGTTCATAATTTTCCAGCGAAGCATTTCTAGCTGAAGAGGATCGTGTCCGAGCAGATAAGGCTTTAATCCTTTTATTGTGTCTTCTGCAGATGCACCTCCTCCTCCCATTTCCCCGTAACCAATCAACCCTTCATCAGTAATTATCTCTACAATTGTTCTTACAAATCTTCCCCAATGCGCCCCGTTTGCATGCCGTAAAGGAGCTTCAAGTGGAACCGTAACTGTTGTTGCTTTTATATCTGTTATTTTCATTTTGATTCTCTGGATTCAAAAAAAAATTATAGATGATTGATTTTAATATAATATTTAATGATGAATGTTGTAGCAAGATACCCGATACCGGATTCCAGATCAGATATTAAATATGATTTTAGTAACAACATTTATAGTAATACTCTATACAGACTGTATATGAATCTGGACACTAAATTCTTCAAAAACATCTAAAAATAAAAGAAAACGGAAGTTTTTTCGTGGCATTTAGTTTGGCTTTCTGAAATAAAATGTTGGAAAAAAGGAAAGCAAAATGAAAAGAATATATGTTTACTTATTGTCTTTAATTGTTGCAGGTTTGTTTGCAGCTTGCAACATAAATGATCCCGATTTATTCTACGATTATATTCCTCCTTCGCCACCGTCCGGGATAGTAGTCTTAAACGGAGATAACAGAGTTGATCTTTACTGGAATGATAATTATGAAGGTGATCTCGCCGGATATAATGTTTATTATAGTTACGATTATGATGGCGAATACAAATTGCTAGGTTCTACACAATCAACTTACTTTATTGATTGGGGGTCCGCAAATGGCGTGACTTATTATTATGCTGTTACTGCTTATGATTATAACGGCAATGAAAGTGATTTAAGCTACGATGTCGCTTATGCAACTCCGAGACCGGAAGGTTTTAATCAGGCAATTTTTGATTATAATAAATTCCCTGAAAACTCAGGATATTCATTTGCAAGTTATTCTGTTGTTCCTTATGATGATCTCAATTCGGATTTCTTTTTCGAAAATTATAATGGTGATTTTTACCTGGACGTTTGGGATGATAGCGACATACAGGATATGGGACATACGAGCGATATTTATGATATTGCGTATGCCCCAACTTCCGGCTGGAATCCTTCAAAATATGAACGGGCGATCGTTGGACACACGTATGTTATCTGGACGTGGGACAATCATTTTGCCAAAGTAAGAGTAAAGAGCATTACAAATGATAGAATGGTTTTCGACTGGACATATCAGCTTGTAGAAGGAAATAAGGAACTTAAGATTAATCCTAAAACTAAAAGAGAACAATTAAACAAAGAAAAATTATCTGAAAGACATAATGCAGGTAAGTAGTAATGCAATAGATTTCGATTTAATTATTCTTTAAATTTGATTACGTAATGAATAAAGTTAATAGTACGCTGATAGTTTTGATCTTCGTATTAAACATTTTCCTGGGTGGATTTGTTTCTGCCCAGGAAAAATTTTTTTTAAACAAGTTTGATTCAAGCAGGAATACAGTTTCTCCTGTTCAAATGGTATTCGGCCGAATTGAATCTGCAATTTCACAAGGTAATGTAGCTGTTCTATCATCTTACTTTGGCTCTCAAACTTACCTGAGTTTATCGAGTGGCATAAGAGGTTACTATTCCTCTAATCAGGCTTATTATGTTTTAGAGGACTTTTTCAGAATATATAATGTTACTTCGTTCCGGTTTGATAATCTAAATACAGAAGAAAATGTTCCTTATGCGACGGGAGTTTACAATTATGAATTCAGGGGGAAGAGAAATGAAACACAGGCTTATATATCTCTTAAGAAATTTGGGCATAGCTGGAAGATAACTCAAATAACAATAAACTAATGTCCGGAATAATTTTAAGGTATCTGAAAGGCGATGGAAAATTTTTTACTATCGTCTTTTTTATTTTAATCCTTGTTTTAGCGATAGGAATTATCACCCCTGTAATTATTAGTCATAATGAAAATAACTGGAAAGCAGAACTCAATTCCAAAATCGGGAATATCGAAACAACTGCCTCCAATCTCTTTAAAGATAAAGAAGAACAACTTCTTTTAACTCACGAAGGATTGAAAAAAAATCTTTTATTAACATTAAGTCCTCCCAACACTTCTTACAGAAGATTAATCAGACTTGTAAATAGGGAAAAATACGGTGAATATTCTGTGGAAGTTTTAGCCCCAAACGGAAGGATAATAGCATGGAATGCAAATATCGCTATCAAGGAAGAAAATATTTTTCCGCTGACTTTTCCGTTAGGGCAAGTTTTTTTTCACAATACCGAATTAGTAACATACCTTAGCGTAGTTGATACAATTTTAATTGAGCACGATGCATTTTACCTCGTACTTTCTTTGCCGTTTGAAAAACATTACACCATTCAGAATTCATATTTCAATAATATCAGTTTTAGTAATGCTCTGTCAAACAAATTCTATACTCAATTTAATATTGGTTTTAATTCGTACTCGGAAAAATCAAAAGACGGTAGAAAATATTCTTTTGATTTGTTAAACAATGCTGACAAAAAAATCGGAGTTGTAAGTTTCATCAAACCTTCACTCACTTCCTACATAAATTCTATAAATAATCTGGCAAATGATTTCCAGGCAGTGCTGGTAATATTAGCCTGCTTAATTGTTGCTTTTGGCTTCAGGAAAGACTTCAAAAACATTAAGCACAGACTTTTCAGGTTTGTATTGCTTCTGGTTTATATGTCGGTTCTTAGGTTACTTCTTTATGTACTTGAAATTCCTGCTCGTTTTATAGAAGGTCAACTTACTGATCCTGCTTATTTTTCCTCCGCCTTTGGAGGCGGCATCGTTAAATCTCCTATCGAGCTCTTTATCACTTCCTTATTCTTCCTGATAATAGGCATTTATTTATTCAGGAATATTCTTCGTTATCTAAATGATGAAACCATTAAGAAAACAGAAGTTAAATTTTTTCAGGTTACGATAATTATATCTCTTACAATTATTTTCTTTTTATCTATAAGAGCAGTTGCTGCAACTATGAAGAGTATAATTTTCGATTCAGCAATAAGATATTTTAAAGAGCCTGATATATTACCCAATCTCCCGGCACTCTTTATGAATTCGAATATATTAATCTTTGGTGCGGGGAGCGTACTGTTATTATGTTCTTTTATAATGCTTATAGTTTTCTTCTATACAAAGCTTGGTAAAAAAGACAGAGTAAAAAGCTTTATTATTTCGTTTCTTGCTTTTGAAATTCTCGGACTAGTTTTATTCTTCGTTCAAAACGAACCTTTGGTTACTCCTCTAATTATGTTGATTACTGTTGGATTTATCTTTCTTCTTTCGCATCATTTTTATAAAAGAAGGGAAAGCCCTTACAATTATATTTATGCAACATTAGTCGCTTCGTTGTTAACAATACTATTATTAAATCATTTTAATCTTCAGCTTGAAAGAGATTCGTTAAAAACTGTTGCTTACGAAATTACCAGACCGAACGACAATCTTTTGCATTTTCATATTGAGGAAACTTTAGATGATGCGGCTTCTAATCCTACCATTGTTAATTATTTTTTAAGAAGAAATACTAATTATGATGCAGTC
>CAZUOC010000002.1:15135-21459 GCA_964622335.1 uncultured Ignavibacteriaceae bacterium | reverse complement strand
AGTCCGGCATCATTCGCTTCATAATTCTGATAATTAATTTTTAATTCATGATTAGGCAGTAATTTTAATCCTGATGAAAAGGAAATGCTCTTTGTTCTGTACTGACTATTCAATAAAATTCCTTTTGGTGTTTGAGTATTTCCTGCATATTCCATTGAACCACTAAGATTAGCAAACAAGTAATCATTTTTTACGTAAAGATTTATACCGCCATAGCTTCCTTTATTTACGCTTCTTAAATTATTTGAAAGAGAAACACCGTATTTAAAATTTTCGTTATAGCTTACATTATCAGTTATAAGATTTATAACTCCGCCTGTTGCTCCCGAACCATATAAAGAAGATGCCGCACCTTTTAGAACTTCTATTCTTTTAATATTGTCTAAATTAATTAAAGACAATCCGGCTGCTAATTCTGTCGATGTTTCAATTCTGTTTCCATCAACTAAGTAAACAAGATTGGAACGGTTTAATCCTCTTACAGAAACAAATGTTTGCAAGATTCCATCTCTTATTAATGAAACTCCGGGTTCATTTTTAATTGCATCAGCCGGAGTTAAAGCAGGATTATTAATTATTTCATCTTTATTAACTATTGAGAAAGGAATGGGTGTTTCTTTAATAGTTCTTTCAAATTTGGAGCTTGTTACAACAACTTCTCCAAAAGAAATTGGACTTAGTTCTAAATAAATAGTAATAGATGTCGAACTATCGACGGTAACTGTTATCTGCTTATCTAAATAAGAAATGTGAGTTATTGTAAGCGAGTAAGTATTCTTGTTTAGATTTTCGAAAAAGAACTTTCCGTTTTTATCGCTTGTAGTTCCGGTGTTAAAATTTTCAATAAAGATGTTGGAATCTTCAACAGGCAAGCCTGTTTTTTCGTCTCTTACAGTTCCGTTTAATCTACTGGTCTGCGGGAAAGTGCAACTGCAATAAATAATTGATAAAAGAAAAACAATTTTATAAAACATTAAACTTCAAACATTACCTCAACTAAGTTGTGTCAGAGAAAATCACTATTTATGCCATCGGCAAGTGGCTAAATAAAGTGTAATTGAAAGTATAGAATTTGCTTTTCTCACATTCAAGAAAACGGCAATACAGATACCTTGTTTTTTATCTGTTTTGATAATAAAAAATCATAAAGTGTGAAATAAACAAAACATTTTAAATGGTATAGATATTGGCTAAGCCAAGAGAATCAAAAATTTTCTAAATTATTTAGCGGTCGGAGAAAATGGAACGCACAAAAGTAACAATTGATGGAAATGAAGCTGCAGCGTATGTGGCATATAAAACTAATGAAGTAATTGCTATTTATCCTATCACACCTTCTTCAAATATGGGTGAGTGGTGTGATGCATGGGCATCGGTTAGCAAAAAAAATATTTGGGGAATCGTCCCGAGTGTAAGTGAATTACAAAGTGAAGGAGGGGCTTCAGGTGCAATTCACGGTGCTTTGCAGACAGGTGCTTTGTCAACAACTTTTACAGCATCACAAGGTTTGCTTTTAATGATTCCCAACATGTTTAAGATTGCAGGTGAATTAACTTCGACTGTTTTCCATGTTTCTGCGAGATCGATTGCTGCGCAGGCGCTTTCAATTTTTGGAGATCACAGTGATGTGATGGCAACCCGTTCAACGGGTTTTGCTTTGATGCCATCCTGTTCTATACAGGAAGTTATGGATTTTGCATTAATTGCACAGGCTGCAACACTCGAAGCAAGAATTCCTTTTGTACATTTTTTTGACGGGTTCAGAACTTCTCACGAAGTAATGAAAATAGAACAGCTTAGTGATGATGTTATTAAGTCAATGACTGATAACTCGCTTGTGCTTGCGCACAGACAAAGAGCTTTAAGTCCGGATTATCCGGTGTTGAGAGGTAGTGCTCAGAATCCCGATGTTTATTTCCAGGGAAGAGAAACTGTTAATCCTTTTTATTTAAAATGTCCTGAGATTGTTCAGAAGCAGATGGACAAATTTGCAAAGCTTACGGGAAGACAATACAAACTTTTTGATTACATTGGTGCGAAAGACGCAGAAAGAATCATTGTTCTTATGGGTTCCGGTGCGGAAGCTGTTGAAGAAACAGTGGATTATCTTGTAAGCAAAGGAGAAAAAGTCGGTGTTGTAAAAGTAAGATTGTATAGACCATTTTCAATCGATGCTTTTATAAATGCTTTCCCGGAAACAACAAAAGTAATTTCAGTTCTTGACAGAACAAAAGAACCCGGTGCTATTGGCGAACCTCTTTATGTCGATATTGTTAATGCTGTTTCGGATAAGTTCAGCAACGGCGAATTAAAATTTGCTTATCCGAAAATAGTCGGTGGTCGTTACGGGCTCTCTTCAAAAGAATTTACTCCTGCAATGGTGAAAGCAGTTTTTGATGAAGCGAAGAATGAAAAGCCTAAAAATCATTTTACCGTGGGTATAATTGATGATGTTACAAACACAAGTCTCGATTATGATCCTTCTTTTTCAGTAGAACCGGATGAAACTTTCAAAGGAATGTTTTTTGGCTTGGGTGCCGATGGTACAGTCGGAGCAAATAAAAATTCTATTAAGATAATCGGCGAAAGTACAGATTATTTTGCACAGGGATTTTTTGTATACGATTCAAAGAAATCCGGATCAACGACAACTTCACACTTAAGATTCGGACCGAAAGAAATTAAATCAACTTACCTTGTAAATAAAGCGAATTTTGTTGCCTGCCATCAACAAGTTTTCCTGGAAAAGATGGATATGTTGAAATATGCAGTCGATGGCGCAACATTTCTTTTGAATACCAAAATTCCTAAGGAACAAGTATGGGATTCACTTCCCGAGAAAGTTCAGGAAGATTTAATCAATAAGAAAATGAAATTGTTTGCTATCGATGCTTACAATGTTGCCAATGTAACGGGAATGGGTGCAAGAATCAATACGATAATGCAGACTTGTTTCTTTGCAATCTCAAAAATCTTTCCGAAAGAGGAAGCAATTGAGATGATAAAGAACTCGATAAAGAAAACTTATGGTGCAAAAGGCGATAAGATTGTTGAGATGAACTTTAATGCTGTTGACCAGACTTTATCTAACTTGTTTGAAGTCGAAGTTCCTGAAAAAGTTACAAGTAAGTTACAATTACAACCGGCAGTTTCAGGGAACGCTCCCGAGTTTGTTGCCGATGTTACTGCAAAAATGATTGCCGGATTTGGAGATGATATTCCTGTGAGCAAAATGCCTTGTGACGGAACTTTTCCTACAGCAACAGCCAAATGGGAAAAGAGAAATATTGCTCTCGAAGTTCCGGTGTGGGATAAAGATATTTGTATTCAATGTAACAAGTGTGTTATTGTTTGTCCTCATGCAACTATAAGAGCTAAAGTATTTGAAGAAAAAGAATTGTCAAATACTCCTGAAACATTTAAATATACAAAGTTCAGAGCAAAAGATTATGGCGATAACCTTCTTTACTCTTTGCAGGTTGCTGTTGAAGATTGTACGGGCTGCGGTTTGTGTGTGGATGTTTGTCCTGTTAAGAATAAGAAAGAAACAAGACTTAAAGCAATTAATATGGCTGACCAGTTACCGATCAAAGAGCAGGAAAGAGCGAACTGGGATTTCTTCCTTAACTTGCCTGATTTAGACAGAACAAAAGTCAATGTTTCAAAGATTAAAGACTCACAATTTCTTGAGCCATTATTTGAGTTTTCAGGTGCTTGTTCTGGTTGCGGCGAAACTCCTTATGTAAAACTAGTAAGCCAGTTGTTTGGGGACCGTACTGTTGTTGCCAATGCAACCGGGTGTTCTTCAATTTATGGAGGAAACCTGCCGACAACTCCATGGACAGTGAACAAAGATGGGAGAGGTCCTGCCTGGTCAAATTCATTGTTTGAAGACAATGCCGAATTTGGTTTTGGATTCAGACTGGCAATTGATAAACATAATATGCAGGCAAAACAATTACTTGAAAAATATAAAGCTGAAGTTGGTGAGCAATTAGTAGATGGATTATTGAATGCTCAGCAAAATGATGAAACCGGAATTTATGAACAGAGAGAAAGAGTAGCACAGTTAAAATTAAGATTGAATGAATTTATTAGTAATGGTCAAAGCGATGAGGCTAAGATTGATTTTAATCACTTGTTGAGTCTTGCAGATTATCTTGTTAAGAAATCTGTCTGGATAATGGGTGGAGACGGCTGGGCTTATGATATAGGATACGGCGGTCTGGATCATGTTCTGGCATCAGGAAAAAATGTGAATGTGCTTGTTCTTGATACTGAAGTTTACTCTAACACCGGTGGTCAGATGTCCAAGTCAACACCACGTGGCGCTGTTGCAAAATTTGCCGCAGCAGGAAAACCATTGGCAAAGAAAGATCTCGGAATGATGGCGATGTCTTATGGTAATGTTTATGTAGCAAAAGTTGCAATGGGAGCGAATGATTCACATACAGTAAAAGCGTTTCTCGAAGCGGAGGCATATGATGGTCCATCACTTATAATTGCTTACAGTCAATGTATAGCACACGGAATAGATATGGGCAGAGGCATGAGAAACCAGAAAGCGGCTGTTGATTCAGGTTACTGGCAATTATATAGATACAATCCTAACCTTGCTGAAAAAGGTGAGAATCCATTTAAGCTCGACTCAAAAGGATTGAAGATTCCTTTATCTGATTATGCTTACATGGAAACACGATACAAGATGTTAACAAAAACTCATCCTGACCGGGCAAAGAAACTTATGAAAGAAGCTCAGAACGATGTTAATGAAAAATGGAAAATGTATGAACAGCTTGCTTCATCGGGTAATGATAAAGCAGATGCTACTGCTGAGAAGAAAGAATAATTTTTTAGAAAGAACACGGTTACGACTGGTGGTTTACTTATAAAGATATTAATTAAAAAATTTAGGGACGCCTCAAGAGGAGAGGGTGTTCCTGTTAAATTAACATAACAGGTGTGAAGTGAATATTACAACAAATTATCTTGGGCTTGATTTACAAAATCCGATTGTCCCTTCTTCGGGACCAATTTCGGAAGATGTTTCAAAAATAAAAGCTATGGAAGATGCCGGTGCAGCAGCCGTCGTTCTTTACTCCCTTTTTGAAGAACAAATTGAAAATGAATCTCTAGAGCTGCATCACCACACGACTTATCATGAAGAAAGTTACGCAGAAGCTTTAAATTATTTTCCCGAACCCTTCGATTATCGTTTAGGACCGGAAGAATACCTTGAGCATATAAGAAAATCAAAGGAATCAGTTGACATTCCTATAATTGCAAGTCTAAATGGAAAATCTCTTGGTGGGTGGATTGATTATGCTCAAAGAATTGAGCAGGCAGGTGCCGATGCACTTGAGCTGAATATTTACCTTCTTGCAACAAATCCTTCCAAGCCTTCTCCATGGATAGAGAAAACATACATCGACATAGTTAAGGAAGTTAAAAGTAATATTTCAATTCCAGTTGCTGTTAAGATGCATCCCTTCTTCAGCTCTGTTGCATGGATGGCGGCTGAACTCGATAAAGCCGGTGCAGATGGACTATCATTATTTAACAGGTTTTATCAGCCCGATATCGATCTTGAAACACTTGAAGTTGTTCCGAATGTTATTTTAAGTTCACCTGCTTCAATGAGATTGCCGTTGAGATGGATCGGAATTCTTTATGGAAAAGTTAAAGCTGATCTTGCTGCAACCAGTGGAATATATTCTGAAAAAGATGTTATAAAAATGGTAATGGCAGGTGCAAAAGTAACTCATATGATGTCATGCATCCTTAAGTTCGGACCCGATCATATAACAGATGTACTTACAAAACTTAAGTTCTGGATGGAGACAAACGAATATGAATCTCTTGACCAAATGCGAGGAAGTATGAGCTATATGAATGTTGAGGATCCATCACAGTTTGAGCGCGCTAATTATATGAAAGTTCTTCATTCGTATAAATAAGATAGAGCAGTTATTCTCTTTTACAAGTAATCTAAAGAATGTTCCTTATTTTATCTTCAAAGGAAGGAGCGTGAGCTTTTAGCATCATCAGCAAATCCTGGGTAACAATTCTCCAGTGAGTGGTTCTAGTAATCTTAAACCTCCGGGTATAGTTTTTAAAATTGCTTTTCCTTCACAATCCTGCTGAGTTACTTCGCCAATGATAGCGGCATTTTGTCCTAAGGGATGATTTCTTAAAATTTTCAGAACCTTTGAAGAATCCTTTTCATTGACTACTATAATAGCCTTACCCTCGCTTGCCATGTAAAGAGGGTCTAGTCCCAAGAGTTCACCAATTGCTTTTACGGGAGGTGAAAGAGGAATTTTT
>CAZUOC010000002.1:4555-15125 GCA_964622335.1 uncultured Ignavibacteriaceae bacterium | reverse complement strand
ATCAATTAAAATTGAGATTCGTGCTTGCTGAGAAAGTTCTCCTAATACAGTTGCCAATCCTCCCCGTGTTATGTCGCGCATCCATATTGCCCCGGATCGCCAGAGTGGCATTAAAAAATTTAGCGGTGCGCAGTCACTTTTTATATCTCCCTCAAATTCAAACTCTCCTCTTGCCAGCATAACTGCCGCACTATGGTCACCGACACTACCGATAACCAGGATTTTATCACCGGTTTTTATTTCACTCAGAGTTGGCTTACGTATCAGTTTACCAATTCCTGCGGTGTTTAAATAAATTTTGTCTGCTTGACCGGACCCAACCACTTTTGTGTCGCCTGTTACAATTAAAGTATTTGATCTGTCAGCAGTTTGTTTTATTGAATCCAGAATTTTTTCCAAGTCTGACAGTAAAAATCCTTCTTCGATAACGAGTGCAAGAGATAAGAACTTGGGTTCTGCACCTGAGACAACCAAATCATTTACAGTACCTGCAATAGCCAGTTTGCCGATGTCACCACCCGGAAAGAAGATGGGATTAATAACAAAGCTGTCAGTCGTAAAGACTATTTTGCCATCAATATCTAAAAAAGCTCCATCATGTAACTCAGCAAGGTAACTATTGCCAAGATATTTCATAATCATTTTTTCAATAAATTCCCTTGTCCGTTTGCCTCCTGACCCCAAAGAAAGATCTACACGCTCCATTTACTTTCTCCATATTTATAATGAATTAGACAAGTTCCCTCGTATGATACCATGCAGGGTCCATGTGGATTTTCAGGGGTGCATACTTTTTTATATAACGGACACTTCTCAGGAACGATTGCCCCTTTTACTACTTCACCGCATAAGCATTCTTCATGTCCCCATCCTTCATTAAAATTAAGTGAAAATTTCTCAGAAGCCGAAAATTTACTGTATTCTTTTTTTAACTGTAAACCGCTTGCAGGGATGATGCCGAATCCACGCCACTCTGCGTCAACTGTGTCGAATATCTCATAAATCAAGTCAAGTGCCTTTGGATTACCTTCTCTTTGCACTACACGTTTATAAGCATTATTAACTTTAGCTTCTTTCTTTATCATTTGATTCAATACATCTAAAATACCGAGCAACATATCTGCCGGTTCAAACCCAGTTATTGCTCCAGGAAGTTTAAAATCTTTTGCAACAAATTCATACGGTACAGTACCAATGATAACACTAACATGTCCAGGATAGAGGAATCCGTTTAATTTTATACCGGGTGATTTTAAAATAACTTCTAGAGGAGGGGGAACGAGTCTGAGTGCACTTATCAAAGAGAAATTTTTCAGATTATATCGTAGTGCTTCCTTAACAATATATGCAATCGATGGAATAGTAGTTTCGAATCCAACTGCTAAGAAAACAATCATCTTGGTAGGATTAGATTCGGCTAGTTTTAGAATTTCTTCCGGTGAGTATATGATTCTTACAGAAGAACCTTTTGCAGGACAAACTGTCAGCAATGAACCTTTGCTGCCGGGTACTCGAAGCATATCTCCAAATGAAGTTAATATGATATTAGACCTGGAAGTGACCAAGTCTATTGCCGCGGCAACAATTCCATCCGGAGTTATACAAACAGGACAGCCAGGTCCTGAAATGAGTTCGATTCCAATGTTGCTTAAAGCTTTACTCAGTCCACTCCTGTAAGCCGTCACAGTATGAGTACCACAGATCTCCATAATTTTTACAGGCTTATTAAGCAAATCACTTTTGTCTTTAAGCATAGTCAGAAGAGTACTCACTGTCTTGCGATTTCGCAAATCTTCAAACATTTTCCTCTTCATCCTCTAATTTTTTTGCCAATTCATTAAGCAGACTAATAGTTTCTTCAGCTTCTTCCTTGTCAACTTTCGTGATTGCAAAGCCGGCGTGGAGAAGAACGTAGTCTCCTGTTTTAACATTGTTGAGAAGTGCGAGATTTATTCGGCGCCTGATGCCGCCGATCTCTACTTTACCGACATTAGTATTTTCAACTTCAATTAATTGTACTGGTATACCTAAACACATTTTCCTGTTCCATATTTTAATTTTGCTAATGTATGTGCTAACTGCCCCAAGGAAATAGATTCATCATTGGGAGAAAATTTTATGGGTCGCAGAACCCTAAACTTATTTTTCAAAAGTATATCCTCGGTTTTTTTCAGAAGTAAGCCATTAAGAAAAACTCCACCGCAAAGCACTACAGTCGTGGAAGAGAAGCGGGAGCGTGTAAGAATTGCTACTTCACAGATAACTTTTGCTAATGTGTTATGAAATTTTCCGGCTATGCAGGAAATGTCAGCATGATTTATTTCAGAAACGATTTGCCTGATCATTGGAGAAAAATCTATCTCGGTGTTATTAATGTTGAAGTCGTATGATTCTTTTACTTCGGGATCAGTAATAGCTTCAAGTCGCATAGGAGCTTCACTTTCGAACTCAGTCAGTAAAGGAGCGACTCCAAGTATTGCTGCAACAGCATCAAATAGTCTTCCACAGCTCGACGTCAAAGGTGAATTAATACGTCCTTTAATAGCATTCACAATAGTTTTTATCTTTAGTTGATCTATATTGTGCAGAGCCTCGAAAGCTGGAAGTGTCTCTCCAAACGAGTCTAAAAAATAACTTATAGCCATTCTGAAAGGTTCTTTCACTGCCAGGTCACCGCCCGGCTGGGGCAAAGATTTTAAATGTACTATTCTCTTGTACGAAAGATAATCTGCAAGGAGAAATTCTCCTCCCCATATCTTACCATCGTATCCTAAACCCATGCCATCTAAACTAATACCCAGAACTTTTTCATCGAGATTAACATGGTGTTCCAACATACAAGCAAGAATATGTGCAAAATGGTGTTGCACTTGAACACGTGGAATCTTTAAAGTCTCCCCATATCTCGTTGACTGAAAATCGAGATGCAGGTCCGAAGCAACACAATCAGGTTTAAATGTAAAAAGTTTTTTAAAATGTGAGATAACTTCAAGAAAATATTTGAAATTTCTATAATCCTTAATATCGCCTGTATACTGACTTGTTATTATATAACCATCTTTATAAATGGAAATAGTATTCTTCAGTTCAGCCCCAACTGCCAGTATTTGTTCTTTGACTTTCAAAAAATCCGGGATCTCCAACGATTCAGGAACATAACCTCTTGCCCTTCTTAAAAACAGAGGTTTTTCATTTATTACTTTTAGCACTGAATCATCGCACCGCATGTTTATTGGACGATTGTGAGTTACGACTAAATCGCACAAATCATAGACACCCTCATCTTCAACTTTTAGAATCGGACTGTTAGGATGATTAGCACTGGTTGCAACGACAATTTCAAGTTTATTCAGTAAAATTGTGTGGAGTGGAGTATAAGGAAGCATTATTCCAAGGTTATTCATAAAAGGAGCGATCGAATCGGGTAGTTTATTGAGTTTTTGTGTTAGTAAAACAATGGGGCGTCTTGGGGAAAGCAAAAGATCTCTTTCAGTATAATTAACATGAGCATACTGAAAAATAGTCTCAACATCTTTAGCCATTAATGCAAACGGTTTCCGGCTCCGGCATTTCACTTCGCGAAGTCTTTTAACAGCAGTAATATTATAAGGATCACACAGAAGATGAAAACCTCCTATACCTTTAAGTGCTACGATTTTCCCAGCTTTTATAAAATCAACTGCTTTGTCAATTTCATTGCTTATTGTTTCTCTTGTCTTTGAATCAACGATCTGAATTTGTGGTCCACATTTTTGACATGCTATAGGTTCAGCATGGAATCTTCTATCTAGAGGATTTTCATATTCCTCCTTACACTCATCACACATTTCAAATATCTTCATTGTGGTTTTTAGACGATCATAAGGTAAGGTTTCAATAATAGTATAGCGGGGACCACAGTTTGTACAGTTTATAAATGGATAGAGATAACGACGGTCGGAGGGATTTAAAAGTTCTTCTAAACAATCCGGGCAGGTCGCAATATCAGGTGCTATGAAAACAAAGCTTTCTTCGTCTGTACTAGTTTCGATCCGAAAATTGTTGTGACCTAATGACGGACCTTCAATAACCTTAATACGATCAATGGAAACTAGGGGAGGTTTTTCAGATTGTAACTGTTTTAGAAACTCTGTGACTCTCAGATTTTTAGTGTTATCTATCAAGATCTCTACGCCTGTGCCGGTGTTCTTTACATAACCGGTTACACCAAATTGTTTTGCAAGCCGAAAAACAAAAGGTCGAAAACCAACACCTTGCACAATTCCACAAACTGTGATTTTGGATGATTGCATTGTAGCACTCGTCATTTTTATATTCCGAGAACCATAATAAGCACACCTGTACACGCTATTACAAACCCGCATGTGGCATGTGCCCAATGCTCAAACTTTTCCGATAATAAAAACTGTAGTCCCTTATAAGCAACTATAGTTTGTACAAGCATCATACTAATAGTAATGGCACTAAACAAGAAACTTAAAAGCCACACTTCTTTCCAACCATATTGTACACCCAGGAACATAATGGGAATGAGTGCTTCGCATGGTCCGAGAACAAAGATGAGAACCAGTGTCCATACAGTAAAAGTCTTATGTGCGGTAAATTTTTTGTGAGAGTGTTGTCGTATTTGTTTCAGCCCCCAAATACCGTATGCAATACCGAATCCTATAAGCAAAAGTCCTGATACTGCCCCTCGTGAAGATTCTATATCAGTAAGATTTGTTACGGTTATACCGAGAATAATGCCGCAAGCTCCCAGTACGATGCTTGAACCAACATGACCCAATCCGGTCAGTATTGTAATACCAATTAGGCGCGGAATTGACCACTTTTGGGATTTTGCAAGAACTGCTAAAGGCATCCAATGATCAGGTGCCAGAGAATGAAAAAAAGCAACCGCAATAGTAGAAAGCAAAATTGTTTCTGTCATAGTTCATCGTTGTCCATTTCTATAGTCTGTAGAATAACATCTGCTGCACTCTCTGATAGAGGATCAGAATCAATTTCGACATCAATCTTAGCATTTTGTGCCACTGTCCCATTAGCAACCTGATAAAAATGCTCACGTAAATGATCAGGTTCTATGTGAACTCCTACTCCTACTTTCACCTTAACTCTAGTAACAACTTTTGCATTGTGTTCTTTTGCAAGTTTAATAATCTGATCAACAAGACTTTGTAAAAGAGAGATTTCATGCATCTTTTTTCTCCTCCGATTTATTCAATCGTATCATTAGGCGTTTAAGTTTTATACGTGGAGTCACACCATATTTTTAACCATCGATTCCCCTTTGAATTTTTGGACTTCCTGTTTTATAACATTAATGATATCCGGAATAGATCCTTCCACTTCAGGAGAAAGCTGCAATCCTGTTCCCAGGTTCATAGGTTTAATGCCCACCAGTACTATCTTTGGAGTTTCGTATTCTTCGGTTAATGAAATGAGAGAAATAATATCACGTAACCCCACTTCGTGCACCGAGATCAGCATATTGTTGGCACTTATGATTTCTTTATCTCGTAGTACTTTTATCTCACCTGCCGCCCCTTCAAACTTCATCGCGTCAACAAAGATAATATGTGTTCCCTCCTTGAGAACAGGGAGGAGTGCAAGCCCTCTGGTCTCTCCTTCGATAAGTTCTACCTCAGGAGGTATATCAGTTTCCTTCCGTAGTTTCTCTATCACATGAATACCGACCCCCTCATCCTGCAACAGTATATTTCCCAGACCAACAATTAGAATTTTTTTCATACCAGTACATTCACATTTGCAAGTTCACGTTTGCTAGGATCATAAAGATGAACAGCGCAGGCGATGCAAGGATCAAAAGAATGGATAGTACGTAATACTTCCAAAGGTTTTTCTGGAACGTGCATGTTTGTACCTATCAAAGCAGCTTCGCATGCACCTTTGTGGGTATGTATATCTCTTGGTGAAGCATTCCACGTAGTAGGAACGACAGCTTGATAATGTTCAATTTTTCCATTTTTTATTTTTATCCAATGACCTAAAGCGCCACGCGGAGCTTCAACAAAACCTGCCCCTTGCATCTCAGCCTCCCAGGTGGCGGGTTCCCACTTCTCTTTATTAAAAGTTGTATAATCTCCTTTGTCTATATTATTAACTAGTTCCCCGAACCAGTTTGAGAGCTCTTCTGCAATAACAACAGTCTCAACACCACGGGCTAATGTTCTACCAAGTGTTGAGAACAATGCTGATTTTTCAACTCCCAGTTTTTCCAAAGAAGAGTTGACAATTTCTGTCGCTCTTTTTTGTCCTTTTGCATAAGCCACTAAAACACGGGCAAGCGGACCGACTTCAACCGGATTGTCATCGTAGCGAGGGGATTTAATCCATGAATACTCTTTCTCCGTATTGAGATGTTCATAGGGCGGTTTAGGCCCCGTATATGAAGGAATCGTTTCCCCTTCATGTGGATGTCTGGCTTCTTTATTACTGATAGAATCTTTGTACCATGAGTGTGTGACATACTCGGTTACCTTTTGCTGTGCAAATGGCTTTACATCTGCGAGATTCCTGTTCAGAATTACACCGTCTGGAAAGTATAAGCCATTGGTGAGCGGGAAATCACCACAAGCAAGAAAATTCCCAAGCCCCTCTCCCAGTTTAGTCCATTCTGGGTAGAATGAAGCAATTGCAAGAAGATCAGGGAAATAAACGTTTTTTACAAAACTTTCGGCTTCTTGGATAGTCTTTTGTAGCAATGCTAACCGCTCAGCATTAAGAGCTCTGGCATTATCAGGATTAATGGGAGTTGCCATACCACCGACTAAAAAATTCGGAGCGGGGTGTCGTCCCCCCAGAACTGTGATTAAACGAACTGCTTCTTTTTGCCATTCAAGAGCCTCAAGGTAGTGAGCTACTGCAAGGAGATTGGCTTCAGGAGGCAGATTGTAAGCAGGATGTCCCCAGTACCCGTTTGCGAAAATTCCTAATTGACCTGACTCGACAAGAGTCTTCAGTTTATTTTTTATTTCTCTGAAGTATTTTGGACTTGATTTAGGCCAAGCTGAGATTGATTCCTGTAGTGACGAAGTTTTATTAGGATCAGCATCCAAAGCAGAGGTAACATCTACCCAATCGAGTGCGTGCAGATGGTAGAAATGCATAGTATGATCATGAATAAGCTGCATTCCTGCCATAAGATTGCGGATAATTCGTGCGTTCTCAGGAATTACAATTCCCAGTGCATTTTCTACTGCTCTTACAGACGCAATTGCATGTACAACTGTGCAAACACTGCAAATACGCTGTGTGAAATACCATGCATCACGCGGGTCACGGTCTTTCAGAATAAGTTCGATACCACGGAACATGGTTCCGGACATCCATGCATCGCGCAGGGTACCATTATTAACTTCTGCTTCGATGCGTAAGTGACCTTCAATACGAGTAACAGGGTCGATGACAATACGAGTCATAATTCTATTCCTCCTTTATACCGTTGTCGTATATATTGGGGTAAGCTTGTCCCAGAAATCTCGTTCACTACAGCCCACGCAGGGATGACCGGAACCGACACACCAGGAGGTTCCCATATTCCAGCGCATGATGGGACAAGCATTTCGGGTTACAAGACCTTTGCATCCCTGCGACCAGAGGCAAGCGCCTGTTCTATGTGATTCATCGCCGAATTCCGCCACCATTTCTCCTTCTTCAAATTGTGTGCTGCGACGGCACATCTCGTGAACGGTTCTGCCATAGGCAAACAGTGGTCTCCCTCCGGTATCAAGAGACGGTGCACCGTTAAAAAGAAGATAGTGCACAATAGTTGCCATGATAACATCACCGATGGGTGGGCAGCCCGGGATATTAATTATAGTTTTTCCTTTTACTAACTGGTTAACCCCTTTTGCCAAAGTTGGATTCGGCTTGGAAGCCGCCAGCCCGCCATAGCAGGCACAATTTCCTATTGCAATAACAAAAGCCGCCTCTTTTGACAAAGTTTGGAGGATGTCTACTGCCGGATTACCACCAATAGTACAATAAACTCCATCATTCCCCGTAGGTATTGAACCCTCCACTACTAAAATATAATTGCCTAAATTTTCTTTCACAGAAGTCTCTAATGCTGATTCTGCTTGCTTTCCGGCTGCAGCCATCAGAGTTTCATGGTAATCCAGAGATATGGAATCTAAAACAACTTGCGCAACAGAAGGATGGTCGGCTCTTGTAAAAGATTCTGTACAACCGGTACAGCCTTGAAATTCTAACCAAAGCACAACTGGCTTTTTATTTTTTCCAAGAGTCGCAGCAATAGAACTAGCATAGTTGATAGGTAACGATAATGCTACAGCTATTGTTGAGCAGAACTTTAAAAAATCTCTTCGGCTGATACCCCTTGCCCGCAGGTGCTCGTTAACAGATTTCTCTGTAGTCAACATAAATTCACCTCTTATATTTATAGACTACTTAATTAAACAATATAAAGAGAGCGACTGAGTTTATGTATAGGTTATAGACCCTATTTTCAGAGAATGAAGACCTGAGAGTCGGGAGAAGCTTGGTTAAAAAAGATCAGGGTTCGATAAGACCTTTACGAAGTGCATATTTTACCAGTTCTGTTCGGTCATGTAAACCAAGTTTCTCCATAAGATGTGCACGATGAGTCTGGATAGTTTTAACAGTCAGAAAAAGGAGGTTGGCAATCCCTTGGTTAGTATAACCTTCGGCAATGAGTTTAAGAATCTCTCTTTCCCGGCGGGTCAAACTGCTATAACGCGGATCGATGTCTTTATCTCTAACATGTCTGAGATAATCTTCAATCAAACCCTTGGATACAGACGGGGACAAGTAACATTTTCCTTCATAGGCAGCCTCTATTGCAAGGACTAACTCATTAACGGCAGCTTTCTTAACAACAAACCCTGAACCACCTGCTTTAAGAATTTGAAGGAGATATTCCTCGTTGTCGTGCATAGTAAGAGCAAGTACCTGTACGTTGGGTTGGGATTTTTTTATCTGGAAAGTGGCTTCTATACCGTCCATAATAGGCATACCGATATCTATAAGAACAACGTCTGGCAGAAGCTCGTTGGTTTTCTGCACTGCTTCACTTCCGTTTTCTGCCTCTGCAACTATTTCTATTCCTCTGGTTTCGAGAAGACTTCGAATTCCTTCACGGAACAAAGTGTGGTCATCAGCTATTAATACTCGTATCTTATTCATTTACTTCCTCTAACAAGGGGAACTTAATAAAAAGGCGGGTGCCTTTACCTCTTTGTGAAGTTATCCGCAGATGCCCTCTTAAAAGACTTACTCTTTCCTCAATTCCCTGGAGACCCAATGCCGTTACTTTGTACGGAGGTTTCAAGACTCTATTTATATTGAAACCATTACCATCATCGAAAATCAAAACTGAAATAGTTGTGTCTTTTACTTTCATACAAAGGGTTACATTTTCAGCTTTAGCATGCCTGAGAATATTGGCAAAAGCTTCCTGAATTATTCTGAACAGGCCAACTTCAGCATGTGAAGGCAGCCTTTTATGTAAGTCAACAAAATTCATTTTAACTTTTATACCCAATGACTCCAAATAATTTTTTGCATACCATCTAATAGCAGGAATCAAACCTAGGTCATCTAACAGGGTAGGACGCAAGCGATATATTAGGTTGTGAATATCGTCTAATGTTTTTGTCGTGAGTGATTTTAGATCACCAACCTTTTTCTTGAGACTTTCAAGATCCTCGGGAACAATTTCATCAAGTGAATCTAGATTGATAATCATAAGGTTTAAAATTTGTCCTATTTCATCGTGAAGTTCTATTGCAATTCTTTTTCGCTCCTCTTCTTGTGCAGAAGTTATACGTTCAAATAATAGGTGCAGTAGGTCTTTCTTGGATCGGAGTTCTTTAAAAAGTTGACGGTTTTCAACCGCTGTTGCTATTTGACTGGATATAATTGAAAGCAAAGAGAAATCGCTATCACTAAAACGCTGTGGTCTCCAAACTTCTATTACTCCAACGAGTTTATCTTGACTGATGAGTGGAACTGCCAGAAGCGTGCCGGGAACTCCTTTTTTTATCTCGAAATCATTTTTCCAGCTTGCTTTCTTTTCCCTGGCTACTGAACCTACATACCCTTCCCCAATTTTGATTTTTGTCTTAAATATAACCTGGTTTGGAGTAGACTGTAGTCTGAGAACATTATCTTGAAGTAAATAAATATTACACATTTCACAATGAAGCCAGTCTTTTATCAAATCACCAAGTTCTTTCAAGCCGGGAATAACATCAACTGTTGACGAAATGGTTTCGCTGAAGATATGAAGATTGTTTAATCTTCCAGTCAGTTCGGTTATTCTAGAAGTAAGTTCGTGTGTATGCTCTCTGATCCGCTTTTGCATTTTGTCGAAAGCACCGGACAGATTGCCTAATTCATCTGACCGCTGGTCATCGATCCTTACTTCATAATTACCTTCAGAGATTTTAGAAACACAACTATGTAAACTGGCTATGCGGTCCAGAACTGATTTTTTAAGGAAGATAACAATTGTTATTAAGAGCAAAAGGAAAAAGAATCCACTCAGAACAGCCATTATCGTTAT
>CAZUOC010000002.1:0-4545 GCA_964622335.1 uncultured Ignavibacteriaceae bacterium | reverse complement strand
TGAAGACTATTACTAAAAGAGGTCATTCCCAGGTGAACTTCAATCACCCCGAGAACTTTTTCTTCCTGTTTGTGGCATCCCTGGCACGCTGATCGGTTAGTGACGGGGCTGAGAATTCGAAGTTCCTCTCCACCTTTTTTAGAACTTGTAATTATTGCGGGTAAACCCGACTCAACCACACCCAAAACCTTATCCTTGGCTAGTTCTTCTTTTTCAGTTGAAACCCATGGATCTCCTCGTGCAGAATAGATTGAAATACTCCGAAGCAAAGGCTCCCTTTTTATGTTACTAAGAATTTCTTTAATCTCTTTAGGATCGTTTCGTACCATCGAGGTTTCGAGAGCATTTTCAATAGTAGATGAAAGAGTATTTGCCATACCTTGAAATAGTTTAATGCCTGCATCTTTCTGGAAGGTAGTCAAAAAATAAACGGAAAAACCTCCACCCATAATAAAAATAGCAATCATCCATAACAGGACTTTAAACTGTAGTTTCATTTAACTTCCATTCAGATGTTATCCCGGTAGTTATCAAATTACTGTAAGGAAGAGTGACAGTAAAGCAGCATCCGGGATTTTGATCTTTTCCCAGTTCGGAAGGACTTTCGACAACTATTTGTCCTTCGTGTTCTTCCACTATATGTTTAACAAATGATAACCCCAATCCGGTTCCCTCAAAATCTTTCCTGATATTGGATGCCCTGAAAAAATCTTTGAAAATATTTTGCCGGTCTTTATCCGGAATTCCTATACCGTTATCGCATACTGCAACAACCATCTTATTTTCATTCCCGGAAATATTTATTTGAACAATACCATCAGTGCCAACATACTTTATTGCATTCCCTATCAGGTTTGAAAAAGCGAGATCAAGTAATAACTTATCACCAAACCATTTCTTTTTAATCGATCGGTTATCATTTACGGAAACGTGAATTTTCTTACTATTAATTATTGAAATCTGTCTTGAAAATATTGAACTGATCAATTCTTTTATATCAATTTCCTCTTTGTTTATTTCATCCAATAGTCGGATTTTGGAAATCTTAAGTACATTCTCAATTAACTTTATTGCTTCATCGGAACGAACTCTTGCACGTTTTAGCTTATCTTCTACTTTATCATTCAACGGACCCAGGTATTTTTCAAGTATTAGATCGAGATAGGAATGCAATGCAGCTATAGGTGATTTAATTTCGTGTACAACTGCCATTATGTATTTTTGCTTTTCTTCCTCGGAGACTTTAAGCTTATCATAAGATTCAAATAAGTCCTGCTCCATTTTATAAAGCTGTTTTGCAATCCGGTTTGCCAGGATAACACTCATTACCATTACAAAAGTAAATATGGAAACAAAAGCAGTTACATATTTGATATCATTATAAACTGGCGCAGATAACAATCCTTTTATTTCGTGATGCGATATTAAATTATAATATTCGCCGAATGTTAAAGCAACAAAAATAATAATCGTAGTTACAGCGGTTGAATATATTATTTTCCCAGGCAGTACTAAGCTGCCGATGATCATGTGAAAAATAAAAAGCATGTATAACGGTGATTCAATCGTGCCGGTATAGTAAACAAGCATAGTAAGAGCATATAAATCGAGTACCATCTGAATAAGAGAAAAATGCAGAGGGTTGAATTTAATATGATCGTTTTTTGCAAATCTTCTGCCATAGTGAAGAATAAGATTATAGAGAAGTATGGCGAATGTTATAATAAACAGTGTGTCTTTCTGTACTTCTGAAAAAGTAACATTCAGGAAAAATTCCGAAGTGAATAAAAGAAAGAGGAGCATTATTACTGCCCCATAACGCAGCTTAATAAACCAGATGTTTCTTCTTCTGATTGCCTGCCAGAAGGAGTCGTAATGCCATGCCCAGTTTGGTACTAGAGAGACCATTTTTTCATATAATAATATTATTACAACAAAAACGTCAATTTTTTTATTTACTAAAGGTGACTTCTAATACTAAATCATACTTATTCTCATCTGCAGGATATTTCATTCTTAAAATAACTTTGTTAGTATTTTCCTTCTTAAATGTTTGAATTAAAAGGCTATCATTCCAATTTAAGCAAAGAGTATCATCATTAATAAAATCACAAGTTGCCAATGAATAATTCCCCGAATCTTCAAACCACCATAATTTGTACAGTTTTGATTTATCATCCCATGCGAAAATCGCGTGTGCAGATCCTTTGCCTTTTGAAAGTTTGGCTGAGTAATCGAAACTCACATATTTATTATTTAATATTCTTTTAAACTCCCCCGTTCCTTCACCAATATCTTCGTCGCTCATAAAACTTTTAGGAATATTGTAGTTTAATTTCCATTTACCGATAAGGAAATCAAATTTATCCATTGGGTTAATTCCGTTGTTCATAAATCATTACGTGAAAGCAGTATTAAATGAATGAATATCAATGGATATAAAAGAAACCTTCTCATAGATTTCACCCTTAAAAATTTTTCTATAGAGTAGCTCTTATTTCGTCTAAACGTACTTTTGCAGAAGGATCGGTTTTAAATAAATTCGTAAGATTATCACAAGCATACTCTTTACAGTACGCACAGTTTTCAATTTCTTTTTCTATAGCACATTTCCTTATTTCACAATAAGAGCATACAAAGAATAATTTCCCGTTTTCGGATTTACATCCATCACAATCATTAATGTCTTCAAATTTGTATTCTAATCCATAATGTTCTTTGCACGCCTCAATAATCTCATATATTATTTTTTCTTTTCTTTTTTTATTGGTTTCGCTTGTTGCCAGGTAAATCGGGCAGGTTTGGCAACTCAAACCGCAATATGAAATTATTTCATTCATAAATACATCAACCCTTTTTGTCCATCTGTTTAGAGCAGAACACTACCAGGTTATATGTTGGGGAAAAGAATGAGACTAAAAGTTGTTTCTATTAGCCTTATTCTTATTCTGTTCTAACTATGAAATAAACCTTCCTCTCTTAGTATAATAAGTATGAAGAAGTTTGTGCGAAAGTTTACCACAGGGACCTTCGGTTAAGAAATTATCATAAATATATTTTACATGAGCATTTTCATGAGATTTTCTTACGTTCAAAGTTGTCTCCTCCTCGTAAATAGCCTGAGCACGTTTTTTTCTTATTTCAGGAGAGGTCGGAACAGGTTGACCACCGCCGCCAAGACATCCGCCGGGACAAGCCATTATCTCTACAAAGTGAACATCACTAAGCTCACCTCGCTTGAGCATTTGCATAACTTTCTTTGCATTTGCAGTTCCATGAGCTACTATAAATTTCAGTTCTACACCTTCGAGGAATTTATATTCATCAACACAATTTTCCAGTTTTATTGATGACTGTTTAACTCCATCGAATCCACGGCAAGGTTCAATTTTCAGATTTTCAAATGGAACGGGTCTTCCTGTTACAAGCTCATAAACGGTTCTCAGTGCTGCTTCCATTACTCCTCCGGTTGCACCAAAAATTAATCCCGCACCAGATGCATCGCCAAAAGGATCATCGAAACCGGATTTCGGCATTTCAGGAAGATGAATGCCGGCTTCTTTTATCATCTTTGCGAGCTCTCTTGTTGTCAATCCGTAATCAACATCTTTATAACCGGAGGCATGCATTTCAGGTCTGTTGCATTCGAATTTTTTAGCAGAACATGGCATTAATGCAACTGTTACTATATCAGCCGGATCAATTCCGGTTTCTTTTGCATAAAAAGTTTTAATTAATGCACCGAACATTTGCTGAGGCGATTTTGCTGATGACAAATAATTGAGATACTCCGGATAAAAGTGTTCAATAAATTTTATCCATCCCGGCGAACAGGAAGTAAATTGAGGTAACTTTATCGATTCATCTTTATCCACAATAGCTTTCTTTAATTTTAAAAGAAGTTCAGTTCCTTCTTCCATTATTGTAAGATCGGCAGTAAAGTTTGTGTCGAATACTTTATCAAAACCTATTCTCTTTAAAGCAGTATTAAGTTCTCCGGTAAATGAATGTCCCGGGTCAATCCCAAACTCTTCACCAATCGCTGCCCTTGGTGATGGAGCAGTTTGAATAACAACATGCTTTTGAGGATTATCTATCGCATTCCATATTTCATCAGAAGGATCATTTGTATAAAGTGCGGCAGTAGGACACCTGTTGATACACTGACCACAATTAATACAAATAACATCGGCAAGCGGTTTACCAAGAAAGGTTCCTATATGAGTTTTATCTCCTCTATCAATTGCTTCAAGTGTCCCGACTTCCTGAAGATCAATACAGGTTCTCACACATCTCTTGCATAAAACACATTTATTCATATCTCTTATTACAGCGACAGAAGAATTATCTATCTCGTATCTCGGTTCTGAAATATGTCCAAATGTAAATCCATCAACTCCGTATTCTTTTGCTAGGTGCTGCAAAAGACATTTGCCGTTCTTAACACAAGTGTAGCAGTCTCCGTAATGTTCGCTAAGCAGCAGATCGATTATATGTCTTCTTGCTTTCCGTACCATCGGAGTAGAAGTATGAATTTTAATTGAA
>CAZUOC010000001.1:11602-23643 GCA_964622335.1 uncultured Ignavibacteriaceae bacterium | reverse complement strand
TATGAAATTCCAAATTGTGCCGCTTTATCTTTTTTTAGTGAATAAGATTTATTCTCTTCCGAAAGATCGCTTTCTCCAAAAGTAAAAAGATTTATCGAAGCTGCAGAAAGCAAGAGTTGTTTAACCGGAGAATAGCTGATACCGATATCGCCTTTCCAGAAATTATCTTTTTCTGTTTTGCTGTCTGTCATTATATAATTTGTATCGCCAAAAACAGGAAGAATAAATTGAGTTTCAAACTCCTGTGTAAAATATCTTAAAGCCAAACCAATATTTATTTTGGAAGAAGCTTTGTAAGAATACGCCAATCCGAATAATTCTTTATAACTGAATTTTGAACTTAGCGCTTGTGTTGTCGAGTCTTCAAAAAAGAGAGATTCGCCCGTGTTTATAACAAAATCTTTTTGATAGCCGGGAGTATATCTTAAAGAAATAAAATGATTTGAAAATCTTTTAGAAAGTGAAAGAAGATATAAATTTGAATTAACTTGATCACCGAACTCACCACCATACGAAAGAGACAGTCCCCAATCCTTTAATAAAGAATAATTAGAAGGATTAATTTCGAAGCTGTTTGCTAAAGAAATATTTTCATTAGCAAAACCGCGGTTTCCCGTAAGCTCAAACGAATTTTGAGATAATATATCTGTTTTAAAAACCATAACGATACAAATACAAATTAAAAGTTTTGTTCTCAAGGAATATCTATATCAACTCTGTGAATACTTTGTGACAACACATAAAAATCATTGTTATTTCTTTCACTATGAAACTCCGCTCGCCTGACAAAATAAAACATGAATTCATTGAACCGGGGTGGAATCTGGTTAATTAACTCTGCCGGGATTATTAACTCACCATCATCTTTTGTTCTAAGACGAAATAATGGAAAGATTCTATTGCTTCCGGAAACTGAAGCTGCAACTACGATTTGAAATCCCGGATAATTTTTCCCATCCCATTCGAGCCTGGCTTTTAAAGTGTTATTATTTCTTTTCCCTTCAAGCCTAATACTTCCCGTAATTTCCGGTGGTGTAGGAATATCAAAATTAAATGAATTGCCATCTAAAGCGAGTAGAAAATCAAAACTAAAAGCTACCGATGAATTATATCGATAACCAAAATCCTGTTCCTGAAAATGACTATTTAATATATGCTTCAGACCTAATGTAATTTCCTGTACAGTGCCTTCATCATTATATCTTATAGTTAAGGGTACCGATCTTGCTTCAACTCCATTGAATCGTGCATTACCCAAAAGCCTGGTGTGGTATGCAAGCAGCCTTCCGTTTCTCCGACGAACCGGTCTGGTTCTGTCAAAAAAGATTGTTTGTGCAAAAGCAGTATTTACTGTTGTTGATCCACTTGTAATTTTAATGCCGCTTAACGTGACAACATTTGCATAACCATTTAAATCATCAACAACACCTGATGAATCAGCGCTATAGTATTCGTCATTAGTATCTTTTGCTAATACTTCAACCTGAAGCTGTTGTTCATTATCCTGAGTTAATTCTGTAACCGCGGGTTTATCGCAACCGTTTATTACAAGAAAACCGATGAAAAAAATAAGATATGTTTTAAAGTGTTTCATTTTATTCAAACTTAATACTGGTTGTCTATATTATCAATCCACAGAAAAAAAATATCCCCACCCTTAAAAAGGGCAGGGATATGAGAGAACGAGCAATCTTACAATAACTTTACGTAATAAGGAATTCCCCACATCGAGTTTTCTACTGGTGTAGAATCATCAAATATAACCTGTTTTGGAAACGCATTTATTACTGCATGATAAAAGCCGGGGAAAGTATATGTCTGAAATGTTTGTTCATAAACTTTATCATAACCACCGGAAACCTGAGTTGAAGAAACAAGATCAAATTTTCTTTTATGCCTTTGACCAATAAATGCATTTCTTCCGAAAGTTATAGTAACAAAATCACTGTCTTCATAAGCACTGAATACTTCAACCACTACTCTTACAGATTCATTTCTTGAAATCCTCGGAATATCTCTCCAATGTAACCATCCATGATATCTCGCCAAATAATAATCGTTAGGAGATTCTACAACTATCTGGCTCCCATCAGGCAAGAATATTGTTACTTTCATAATATTGATATTACGAGATAGTGTCCCACTCGAGGTTAATGCTCCGCCTTCCGGTAATGATATGGCGGCAAGCTTCCAGTTACGAAACGGGCGATCTGAATGTCCAATCCTCACAAAAATTAAATTTCTTGTAACTACTGCATTAAAAGGTTTCTGAATAACTGTATCTGGTGTTGTAGCGCCAGAATCGTAAGAAGCTTCAATTAAAAGTACACCTTCATAATTTTTAGTAAGTTTTCCGTAAGCCGTATCTCCCTGAATATCAACAGTAAGAGTTCTGCTTACAAGGCGAACCCTGTGACCGACTCTGAATGGGTAAATGTTGGCTTGTATTTTCCCTATACCGAAAGACATAAGATCTTCTTCATTGTAATCCTGATCAAAGGATTGAAGAGAAGAGTCCTCGTCTGCTATTTTCTGCATTGCTTCCTGATCATTAGATGGTTCGGAATCTTCCGGATTTGTAACAGAGTTCTGACATCCTACAATAAGTAAAGCAGCAAACACAACTAAGACATCAAAAAGTCGTCTGTAAATCTTGCTACTCAAAAAAGATTTTAATGTTTCCATTATACTTACTCCTTTGTTTGTTGTTAGATTTTGAGAAAATCATTTATTCTTTTCTTTTGAGCTAACAAAGTTTTGTGCCAGAAGGGATAAAACATCTAAGTTCTTTCTTTATAACTATTTATAATATCAAAGGGATTTGATATATTGCATGGAAACTACAATCAATTCGCATGGAGAAGATTTTCCAGTCATTTTATTGAGTAATTTTAGTGTTACTTGGTTCGGACTTTTTTCTTAAAAATTAAGGAGGGTACTATGTGGAAAGAGTTTAAACAATTTGCAGTCAAAGGAAATGTTCTTGATATGGCAGTCGGTATAATTATAGGGGCTGCCTTTGGAACAATAGTAAAATCTCTTGTAAGTGATATTATAATGCCGCCCATTGGTATGGCTTTGGGCAATGTGGATTTTTCAAATTTATTTATTGTTCTAAAGTCAGGACTTGAAGTTATGCCGCCGTATGCTTCACTTGAAGCTGCTCAAAAGGCAGGTGCTGTTACTATTAACTATGGAATATTTATCAATTCCCTGATTAGCTTTTTAATTATCGCCATAGCAGTGTTTTTGATAATAAAATCATTCAATAATCTTAAAAAGAAAGAAGAAGCCCCCGCTGCAGCACCAACAACTAAAGAATGTCCTTATTGCTTATCAAGCATTCCAATAAAAGCAACCAAATGTGCTCATTGCACTTCGGCTCTTAGTTCTTAAACATTTTTTAGAATTTCTACTTCACCCGGTGTAAGTTCGCGTACTTCACCGGGTTTTAAATTCCCAAGCTTAATATTCTTTATCCTGACTCGAACAAGTCTTAAAGTTGGGTAACCAACATTTGCTGTCATTTTCCTGACTTGCCTGTATTTTCCTTCGGTAACAACAACGCTAAGCCAGCAGACTGATTTATTCTTCCTAGGAAAAATCGGTGGCTTTCTTGGTGGGAATCCCGGATCGTCAATAATCCCGGCTTTTGCCGGCAGCGTTTTTTTTCCTTCTATTATTACACCTTCTTCAAGCTGCTTAAGACTTTCTTCATCTGGAATTCCTTCGACCTGGGCATAATATTGTTTCTCATGCCTGTTGATAGGATTCAATAGGAAATCGACCAATTCTTTATCATTTGAGAGAAGAAGTAACCCCTCGCTATCCATATCTAATCTGCCTACCGGGTAAACATCTTTGGGGAAATAGTAAAATCCGGTTAAAGTTTTTCTCTTAAGTTTATCCGTAAACTGTGACAAAACACCATAAGGTTTATTCAAAATGAAATAATGTGTTCTATTATCCAAGATTTGGGGAACAGTGTTAATAATAAATCCGTCCTAATAATGCTTTTTTTCTTAACGCAAGTTTGGTTAATTTGATGGCTTAAATTTAAAAATATAAAGTATCACTTAAAAAGCTAATTATGGCTTACCGGGATCAACAAAAATATATCGAAACTCTAAAAAAACACGAAAGGAAGTTCGACAGGAAAGAAAGTGAAGATTTTAAGATGTTTTTAAAGAGACAAAAAGATGAGGAAGATTTTGATACTGTTTCTATGAAAAGACTAAAAGAGCTTTACGATAAGTATAATGTACCGATAGACAAAAGCAAGTATGATTCCTTCTTTAAAAAAAAAGAGGAATGAACCGGTCACAATTAAAATCATAAAAAATTGTAAATAATTTTGAATTCCTTCTTCGATTCGAGGTAATATGAAATATAAAGTCTTAAAGATAATTATCGGTGCCGCTGTTTTACTTTTTTCAGCTATTGTTTTATTCAGCACTGTACAGCCTTCGGTTTCTTTCTGGGATTGCGGTGAGTTTACAGCAGCAGCCTATTACCTCCAGGTTCCTCATCCGCCGGGAGCTCCCTTCTTTGCTATACTCGGCAGAATATTTTCAATGATACCTTTTGTGACGAACATTGCGCTCAGGGTAAACACTATATCAGTGTTATCAAGCGCCGGGGCAGTATTCTTTCTATACCTGGTTGCAATTAAACTTATAGAAAACTACCGCGGCAAAGAGTACAAAAACTTTTTTGAGGCTCTTACAACTTTTATTGCAGCAGCTATCGGGGCTCTTTCTTTTTCTTTCAGTGATACCTTTTGGTTTAACGGTGTTGAGGCTGAAGTTTACGCATTCAGCACATTCCTTTTAGCTACATCCGTTTACCTTATGATGCGCTGGCACGAAAGAGCCGACCAAAAAGGAAGTGAAAAATATCTAATTATGATAGCTTATCTTCTTGGGATTGCAACCGGTGTACATTTAATGAGCCTCCTTGCTCTTGTGCCGATTGTTATGGTAATTTTCTTCAGAAAATATATGGACGACGAGGAGGCATTAAAGAAGACCGGGTACATTTTCCTCATTCACGTTGCTGCAATTTTGTTGATTGCTGTAGCGATGTGGAGTACACAGAAAGGAACGACTCCACCGACCACAGAAGATTATCAGGCTTACGATTCAAGATTTAAAATGATAACTATGGGTCTAAGTGTTATTGTGATTGCTGTTATGTGGAGAAAACTACTAAACAGAAATTCTTTTTATTTACCAATCATAGTTGGAGGCATTAGTTTATTTGTAGTTTATCCTGGTGTTGTTAAGTACATCCCCGGCATTTTAAGTGAAGTTGCCGGAAATGACGAAGTTATGGGTATAATAATTATCCTGTTGATTTTTATACTGGTTGCATTTGGAATCCGGTATTCGGTTAAAGAAAACAAACCAACACTTAATCTAATATTTACTTCCTTCCTCTTTGTTCTAATCGGGTTTACCACGTTTGCAATGGTAATAATTAGGGCAAATAAATATCCTCCGATGGATGAAAATGAACCGGATAAATTAACGGAACTTGTTTCTTACCTTAACCGTGAGCAATATGGCGATTTCCCTATATTCAAAAGAAGATTCTCGTCCGAAACACATCAGCAAGGAATCTATACAAATTATTCAAGTGACCTTGATTTTTTCTGGACATACCAGATGAATCACATGATGACACGATATTTATTATGGAATTATGCCGGGCGTGAAGGATGGGTACAGGATGATGAAGCAAATATAGCTCCTTTTAATAAAATTGGAAATTTTTTCGGAAAGATTATAGGGATAAGTTTTAACGGAAATGTGAAAGATTCACTATTCGGAATTCCATTCCTTCTTGGTTTAATTGGTATTTATTTCCATTTCAGGCGCGACTGGAAAATGGCATCGGTATTTATGGTTATGTTTATCCTGATGGGATATCTTACTGCTTTTTACCAGAACCAGCAGGAACCCCAACCGAGGGAAAGGGATTACTTTTACGTGGGTGCCTTTTTCGTCTTTTCAATCTGGATTGCAATTGCTATACAAGGGTTGGCAGATTTAATACGACAAAAGGTTAAGAATTTTCCTTTACAAAATGCAAGTGTTACAGCAACTCTCTTAGCTGGATTTGTACTTGTCCCATTAGTTATGCTGAGAGCAAATTATTATACCCATGACCGTTCCAAGAATTGGGTTCCATGGGATTATTCATATAACCTGCTGCAAAGTTGCGCTCCAAATGCTGTGCTTTTTACAAACGGAGATAATGATACATTCCCTTTATGGTATCTTCAGGATGTGGAAGGCATAAGAAGAGATGTAAAGATCGCCAATCTTAGTCTTCTTAATACTTCCTGGTATATAAGACTTTTAAAAAACAGTGACCCGTATGGAGTTGGAACCGTTGATATGAAGCTTTCTGATGAACAGATTGAACAAATAAGACCGATACAATGGGATCCCAAGGATATCACAATTGATCTTCCTCACTCCGGTCCAGAGTTAAAGGATATCGTACAAAAATATGACGTTTCAGACTCCTCCGTACTTAAACAAGGTGTAATGAAGTTTAAGATGAACAATACCTTAACGTTTGGAAATGTTAAGGCGATTCGGGTTCAGGATATAATGGTGAAGGAAATTGTTGAAGCCAATATATGGAAACGCCCAATATGTTTTGCAGTCACCTGTTCCGAGGATAGTAAAATTGGCTTGCAGGATTATTTGAGAATGGAAGGAATGGCTTTCAGGGTCGTACCTGAAAAGCGCAAGCCCGGAATTGAATTCATAAACTCAAAATTAGTAAGTAAAGAGCTTCAGAAAAATTCAGGATACAGTAAAACTTTTGATCCGCGGTTTAAATTCAGGGGGGTAGACAATCCTGACATATTCTTTGACGAGAACCATAATAGGTTGCTTCAAAACTACCGAAATGCCTATATGAGACTAACTTTGTATTACCTGAATACGAATCAAAATGATTTGGCGATTAAAACACTCGATCAAATGGATAAAACAATTCCGCATAACATAAGAAAAATGCCCTTTGGCTTATTGTATGAGGTTGCGAACTTATACTTAAATGGCGGCTCAAAAGAAAAATATAATGAATATGCAAAAGAAGTTGAGAAAATAGCTCTTGCTTCCCTCGAAAAGAATCCGGAAGATGTACGATCTTACTATAATCCTTACCGCGTACTAATCGATATTTATGAAAACCAAAAAGAGTATAAGAAGTCTTTTGAGCTATGGCAAAGATTGCAATTAATGTATCCAAATGATCCGGCTGTTAATGCAAACGTTGAAAAATACCGCAGGCTTAGCCAGACAAATACAAGTGGAAAAGATAGTTCAGCCAAAGTTAAGTGATCTTTAACAAATAAATATTGTGCCCTACTTTTTATCATGGCAGGGCATCCTTCTTATTCTTATAAAAACTATGAAAATTCTTATCATTGCACTTTCCGGAATCGGAGACGCATTAATGTTTTCTCCATCCTTAAAATTATTAAGAAAACAACTGCCTGATTCTTCGATTGATATTCTTGTAATGACAAATAGCGCTCAATCTTTATATCAAAGAAACCCGAATATAGACAATATAATTTTGTATGACTTTCTTAAGGAGGGTTTTCTTTCGTCATTAAAATTTGTTTTGTCACTTAGGAAAAAATATGATGTATCAATAAATGTTTATCCCTCCAACAGGAAAGAATATAATATTATCACTTTTCTGATTGGAGCAAAGAAAAGAGTAGCAGTAAAATATTTAAGAAAAAACAATCAAAATCTTGGCTTCTTAAATAACATAACTATTGAAGAAAACGATTCGATGCACAATGTTCAAACTAATATCAAGCTTGTTGAAAAACTTCTTAACAAAAACTTCGATGAAGAACCTACGCTCGAATTCCCTCTTTCAGAAGAAGATATATCATTTTCAAAAGATTATTTAAAAAGCCTAAAAATTTCGGAAGATGATATCGTAATTGGTTTCCATCCCGGGTGTGCAATATTAAAAAATCATGTTAAAAGAAGATGGGAGCCAGAAAAGTTTGCCGGACTTGCAAAACTTTTGATTGAAAACCAAAATGCTAAAATATTATTATTCGGTGGACCGGAAGAAGATGGACTAAAGGAAAATATTTTCTCACAGATAAACTCATCCGCTGTTTCCATTGTTAGAACAAAGGACCTTGCGCGTTCTGCCGCCGTTATGAAAAGATGCAACCTGTTTATAACGAATGATTCCAGCCTAATGCATACGGCATCAGCTCTAAAATTAAATGTTGTTGCGGTAATAGGTCCAACGAACACGCATTACATCCATCCGTGGAAAACAGAACACAAAATTGTAACACTTAATTTAGATTGTTCTCCATGCTTTTTCTATTCTCCAAAGCCGCTTAAATGTTATCGTGATGACATTTTATATAAATGTATTAAAGAGTTAAGCGTTGAAATGGTTTATAAAAATGCACTTTCTTTACTATTTTAGAATATGTCTTTAATCGATGATTTAAAAAGTCACAAAACTACTTTAGATGAGTTTAAAGAAATAACCACCCGTTCCCTAAACTATTTCAAAGAAATCATCACTAAAAGAGTTACGAAAGGCGACTATATTATTGGTTCTTCACTTTCCGCAGGAACAACAAAATATATACGACCAATAAATACAAAACTTTTTCTTTTTGAGGAAAATGATTTTATCAAAAATTTTGATCTTTTCAGTAAAATATTAGACAGACTAAAAGCAGGTGAAAGAAAGTTTACTAAGCTGGAATATGAAATAGTTGATAAAGTCAGTTATACAATTCTTCAATCAACAGGACTTGGTTTCGATTTATTAGGAGAATCAAACAGCGCAAGAAAGCATGTAGGAAACAGATTTGAAGAATTCATAAAGGCTCTCTTTTCATATTTAAATATTTCATCAAAAAAGATAATTTTGAAAATACCATACAAGACCGAATCCGGGACAAGGTATTATCGTTGTGAAACGGAAATAGTTCTATCTCCACATGATTCAGTCAAATCAACTAGTTCAAATATTCACCGTGATGAAATAGTTGTTTCTTTGAAGACTACAACCAAAGACAGAATGAGCAAAATTTTTATTGATAAGATTTTAATGGAAAGATTTGTAAGAAACCCGGTTAGAGTTGTTGGGATTTCTATAAATGATGTTCAGAGAAAAAATACAGATCAAATAGCCACTACCTTTGTATCAAATCTCTTTATGGTTTATACGGAATTTTTAACCAATCTAGATGGTTATTACTACATTGACATTCCTGTTAAAGCTACTTCTTCTCCATTTACTAATCATATATTTCCTTTTTCAAAATTAATTATCCAAGATATTTGGAAACTAATTAGAATTACTTCTTAATTTTTTTCTTCTTACATAAGCAGCAATTTCCTCTTTAGGATTCTTAATTTTTTCCAGCTGAGATTTGTTCCTTAGTCTTTTGACTATTATCTGACAGTATTCTTTGTTTACTTCGTTTCCAATCCAATTTCTTTTATAAGCTTCACAAACCATATACGTTGTACCTGAACCGCCAAAAGGATCTACTATAATACTGTTTTCATTTGAAGAAGATAAAACTATCCTTTTTATTAGTTCTAATGGTTTTTGAGTAGGATGAAGAGTTTTCTCCCACGAGCCATTAGATATTGTTGGTATTTCAAAAACATCTTTTGGTTTTGCACCTAAAGGGTTTGGTTCCCATAAATACTTTTTCCCATTTCCATTATTATATTGAGAAGTTTCGGCTTGTGGTCTTACAGGATATTTTAATGTATGCTCATTGTAAGGAATCCGGACAGAGTTTAAGTTAAAAATAAAATCCTTACTTTTTCTGAAGTGCAAAATACTTTCGTGGGAACGCCCCCAATCATTTCCCAAATTTGCTTTATTCCGATAGAACCAGACTAACCATTTACATCCCTTAAATAAATAACTTGCTGCCCATTTCAAGTCAGCCAAGATTTCTGAGAATCCACAAATATAAAGAGAACCTTTCTTAGTTAGTTTTTTTTCTGCCAATTTTATCCAAGACATACTCCATTCGACATATTTCTTTTGAGAGTCAAAAGTATCCCATTCTGCTTTGTTAATATTATAAGGTGGGTCCGCAAAAATTAAGTCGATCGAATCATCTTCTAATTGATTCAAAAAATCTAAAACATCCAGTGAAAATAATTCCCCAAACTCAGTGGAGTGAAGAATTTTTTTGTTTTCTGCTGGTACATATTTTACTGTTTCTTTTTCAGTTGGATATATTTCATACTGCATTTCTTTAACAAGTGATTTAACCTGTTCATCTGAGTATACTCTGTAATTATTAATTGGATGTCTTTTGGAATTAAACTTGCCGTTTTTATCCCATCTTCTTAAAGTAGCAGAACTAATACCTAATAATTTTGATACTTCGTTAATTTTCAAATATTTCATTTTCGTCAAAAAATGGTTGGACAACCTTATACAAGGTTAAACAAAGTTAACTCTTTTGTCAAGTAGAAAATATTTTCTTACTAGTGTCATCTGTGTCCTATCTTAATTTCGAAACAATAAACTCAACCATTTTTTCGACATCATCAAAAAAAGAAACAAGGTTTGTACTTTTCCCTTCTTTTTTTAGCTGTTCGTTTATTATTTCTCCGACTCCCTCCCACATTGGAGAATAACAAACAATTGGTTTCCTTTCAACAATACCTTTATTTAAATATTCCCAGACAGCAGCAAACTCCAGCATAGTCCCGGTTCCACCTTGAAGAACCACATAAGCATCGCCAAGATCAATCAGTTTATTGATCCTTTCAAAAAGATTATCACAGGTAACAATTTTGGTAAGAAATTCATTCGGTTTTTTGTTAAAGAGACCTACCGTTATACCTGTCGCTGTCCCTCCATTTTCTATCGCTCCCCTAGAAACCGCCTCCATTATTCCATTGTAGCCGCCATTAACTACATCGAATCCGTTCGCGGCTATAAGTTTACCGAGATTGTATGCGGTTTCATATTCCGCATCTCCCTGCAACGGCATCGCACTTCCAAATACTGTAATACTTTTCATAAATTTCTTTCGGTTTTTCTAAGAAAAAATAATTTCTGATTTTTACATGAATGAAAATAAAAATTTTTGATACAGTAATCATAGGAGGGGGAATTGTTGGAACAGCTACTGCTTTATCTCTACAGCAGAAAGGATTTAATTCTGTACTTGTAATAGAGTCAGAAGAAAAACTCGCAGCACATCAAACAGGTAATAACAGCGGAGTTATTCATTCGGGTATTTATTATAAACCCGGCTCGTTAAAAGCAAGGTTATGCACAGAAGGAAGAGAGCTGCTTTATAGATTTTGTGAGGAAAATGATATCCTATATGAAAGATGCGGAAAAATAATTATCGCTACTGAACAGAAAGAAATTCCTGTATTAGACGACATAGAATCCCGTGGATTGGCAAACGGCTTAATAAATACAAAAAGATTACGAAAGGAAGAGATAAAGGAATATGAACCTTACGCTGAAGGCGAAGAAGCGTTGTTCGTTCCTCAGACGGGTATTGTTGATTTTATTGGAGTAACTAATAAATTCGCAGAATTAATATCTCAAGGTGGCGGTGAGGTTTTAACTTCTTCTACTTTTCTTAATGTAATAGAGTCAAATAATCATTTGGTTGTTGAAACAACAAAAAACGATTTTGAATGTAAACTGCTAATTAATTGTGGTGGTCTTCAATCCGACAGAATTGCAAAAAAATGCGGTGTTTCTCCCGGCATTCAGATTATTCCATTTAGGGGAGAATACTTTAAGATAAAGGAAGAAAAAGAGTATCTTGTTAGAAATCTTATCTATCCTGTTCCCGACCCCAAATTTCCATTTCTGGGTGTTCACTTTACACGGATGATAAACGACGGAATTGAGGCTGGACCAAATGCTGTCTTAGCCTTTAGTAGAGAAGGATATACTTATAATGAAATTTCTCTTATAGATATTTTTGAAATGATTTCTTTTCCCGGATTTTGGAAAATGGT
>CAZUOC010000001.1:0-11592 GCA_964622335.1 uncultured Ignavibacteriaceae bacterium | reverse complement strand
TTCACTGGGTATTCTCAAAGCCCCCGGATCATTTAATGCTGATATAGTCATTGGGTGGAACACCACCTCAGTTGTGTCAGCTATTCGCAAACTGTCACTATGACACAACAATATGGTAGGTGTTAGTTTTGGAAAATGGTAAAACAACATTATAAAATGGGAATAGATGAATTTAGAAGATCATTAAATAAGTCACTCTTTAGAAAAGCCCTGCAGAAATTAGTTCCTCAAATAGAAGAAAATGATATTGTTCGCGGAGGGTCGGGTATTCGCGCACAAGCTTTGGATAAAAGTGGAAAATTAATTGATGACTTCAGAATAATAGAAAATAAAAACCAGATTCACGTCCTTAATGCACCTTCACCTGCAGCGACAGCTTCAATAAGTATTGGAAAATATATTGCAGAGATTGTTGCAAAAAGGATGTAATACGCAATTAGGTGTTTAGCTTAAATTATCATTACTCAAATTTTATATCTTCCCACTCTTCAATCGGTTCCGAAGTTTTAACAATATGCATTCCTGCATCAGAAAATCTTTTGAATGCTTTATCCGCATCATCAGTATAATCAATTACACCGGGGACTACAACAGGAGAAGTTGTGTCTTCAAGAATGTAAACTTTTTTCGTTAACAATTTATCTTTCAATAAAAAATATTGAAGCATATCTTCAATTGACCATGCTACACAATGGCTTTTCGCTTGTCCGGTTATAATTATAACATCATAAGATGAAAGCTTTTCCAGCAAAGATAAATTTTTATCGGCAATTTTATTTCCGTCAGCATCCGTTTTAATTTCAGGACCAAAGATTGAATAATGTTCCGTTAACGGATTTCTTCCTTTAATCTGAAAATCCGTCTGACTGAATCTGGCTATACTGTGAAAGAAAACTGCTTCTTCAACAGCAGGAACAAGAGCATGACCAATCCCTCCAAGCATTGCGTGATAAGGCCAGATTGTAAGATCATATTTGTTGTTTTCTTTAAGTGCCTTTGTATAATGAAGAAGGTATTGTTTCGCTTTCTCTTCGTCGTATCCTAAAAACTTTAATGCATACGGATTTGTTTTCCATTTCCCATTTTCAATATCTTCAAAAGAAATCAAGGTGTATGGTGCGGGGTGTTCTCCCTCATCATTTATTAAAAATACAGAGTGAAAAAGCTGGGAAGCCTGGTGTGTATCCATCGTTGGAAATATTTCTGTGATTACATCCAGGTTGCTGTAAATAAATATACAAAGTCTAACATTATCATCTACAGCACCTCTGCCGGAACGTCCACCAACAAAAAGTTCAAACTCCGGTATGCAAAAAGTATTTTGTAAATCAATTAAGATAAGCGCAACTTTGGTTTCATCATTTGCAGATGGAGATATATTAAACCGGTTCGCCCATTTCCTTGCATCTTCGGCAACCTGTTGATAATTAACTTTCCATACTTTATCAACATTTTCAGGCTCGAAGTGATTTGGTATATCTATCTTTTGCCTGTGCATAAAATTCTTTCCTTATTCAACATTTGGTTTTGACAAAGAATAAACAACAATTTGTATTTAATCAAGGTCTGCTTTTATGAATGATATTTCTTATTAAATTATCTGCTATTAATTTAAATACTTTGGAGCCAATATTAATTTAATTATAATGATATTACCTTTCGTCTTTTTAACTTCTGCCTCTCTCTCGCAGTCTACGAGAGAAGTTGCAATTACAATTGATGATCTGCCTGCAGCATCCGGTATAAAAGATATTGACTTTCAGCAAAAGTTAACTGATGATCTACTTGCAAAGCTTAAAAAATATAATGTGCCTGTCATAGGTTTTGTAAATGAAGGAAAGCTTTATAAAAACGATAGTCTTGTGGCTGATAGAGTTGATTTACTGAAACAATGGCTTGAAGCAGGTTTTGACCTAGGTAATCATACATATTCTCATAAAAGTTTGAATCGAATTCCAGCAAAAGATTATACTGAAGATATACTTAAAGGAGAAAGAATAATCGGGGGGTTGATTGAAAGTGCCGGAAAAGAATTAATTTATTTCCGTCATCCTTTTTTACAAACAGGAAGAAACATTGCTGTAAGAGATTCACTCGAAAACTTTTTGAAGGGACATAATTACAAAATTGCACCTGTAACGATTGACAACTCCGACTGGGTATTTGCAAGCGGTTATGAAAAAGCTCTGCGTGAAAATGATTCGACAATGATGAAGAAAATTTCGGATGCTTACATTCCATATATGGAAAGTAAATTTGAGCATTTTGAATTCGTCTCAAGAGAATTGTTCGAACGTGAAATAAAACAGATCCTGTTAATCCATGCAAGTAAATTAAATGCGGATCATTTTAATGAACTTGCTGAAATGATGATGAAGCGTGGTTACAATTTTATTCCACTTAAAGAAGCACTTAAAGATACGGCTTATAATTCTCCCGATAAATTCTTCGGAGCGGGTGGAATTTCCTGGCTGCATAGGTGGGCTTTAACAAAAGGAAAGAATCAGGAAATATTTAAAACAGATTTGCCTGCACCTGAATTTGTTATGAAATATGCGGGGATTGAAAACGAGTGAATCAAAATCAATATAAGTATTAGATATGCCAGATTTTAATCCGCCGTTGCAGGCTGGCATATCTACCTATATCAAGCAATTTTTTTATAAACCGTCCCGATATAATCAACAAAATCAGGTTCCAATCCCTGTTGACGTATAAACAACTGCATTTGTGCACGGTGATGTATCGAATGATAATTAAGCTGGAGTGCAATATCTTTCAACGGTGCCGTCCATTCTCCACCGTCATAACCTATAAATTTAGCTTCGTTAAAAAGCTCTTCTTCGGTTTTACTATTTAAATAATCAATCCATTCTTTAAGACTTTTATTCCACTCTTCTTCAAGCTTATTAAATGAATAGACAGGATCCCACCAATCCATTTCCGGATCTTTCGGATACTGAACTATTCTCCCCATCCATTTCTTTTGTGAATTAATCAAATGACTGAAAAACCTGATGGATTCTTCTTTATCAGACAGTTCTTTTATTTTTTCCAAAAGCTTCCTGTTCATAAGACTATTGAATTCAAAAGTCTCAATAAGGTATTTTTTCATTTCCATTTTTATCCCCTTTAACTGTAATTAACAAGTTGTTTTAAATGATGCTCAAGATGATGAACATAGTCTTCAATCAGCCATTCGAGAGTTACAATCTTTTCGTCGTCGGTTTTAGATTGTCTCGCTAAGTTTTCCTTTGGGATTAATTTGATAAGCTCGATCAGGTGCCGGTTATATAATTCCCAGAATTTTATTAGATGCCCCGAATCCATTTTATTGTGATAGCTATGATTGTTCCAGTTATCCTGGTTGTAAGTAATGTTGGGAACGTTTTCAAACTGTATTCTTACAAATCTTTGGTGATTATTTGTTGCACTATCGATAAGATGTCCGAGAATTTCTTTTTTACTCCATTTGATCGGAGAAGCTTTAAAAGAAAAATCTTTTTCGGGAATTGCTGTTAACAATGGTGGAATAATTTCACAAAGATATTGAAGACGGTTAATTGATCTATGAACCATAACTTTCCCTGAAAATGTTTTCAAATTCGCCATTCAAAGTTAAACTAAAAGAATGACTACTTACAATAACTTTGAATTCCTTTCATTGTTTATTATTATTAAAATGTTATGCGGAGATTGAAAAGTATAATTGGTTTTCTTCTTTTATTTCTCATTTTCCTTCCCGGCTGTTCAAAACAGAAAAAAGAACTGACAATCTGGATTGGCGGTGCGCCGAATGAAATCGCTTTCTGGGAAGAAACAATAAATGATTTTCAAAAAGACTCTGGCATTCAGGTTCAACTCATAAGGCAACCGACATACACTGACCAGAGACGGCAAGCGCTTGTTATTTCTTTAGAAGCAGAACAACCTAATCCCGACCTTTTTTTGATGGACGTTGTATGGATCAAACAATTTGTTGAATCGGGCTGGCTGCAGCCGCTTGATAAGTTTATTAAAGAAGATAATTTCCCGATACATACTTATTTCAAAAAGATAATTGAACAGGCAAACAAGTATATGGGAAAGATTTATGCTTTGCCTGTTTTCCTCGATGTTGCTCTTCTTTATTATCGAAATGATCTTCTTAAAAAATATGGTTATAAAAATCCACCGGAAACCTGGGAACAGCTTCTTACTTATTCACAAAACATTATTCAAAAAGAAAATATTAATGGCTTTATCTGGCAGGGTGCTCAATATGAAGGAATGGTTTGCTCGTTTAACGAATTTATTAATTCAAACAACGGTGGATTTATTCACAATGGAGAATTCAAAATAAATACGCTGGAAAATATTGAAGCATTAATGTTTATGCGGGATCTTATCTGGAAATACAAAGTCTCTCCTGAAAATACTTTTACAGAACTGAAAGAGGAAGAGGTAAGAAGAAATTTTCAATCAGGCAATGCTTTATTTGAAAGGAACTGGACTTATGCGTGGAAGCTTCATCAAAGTGATGATTCCCCTGTTAAAGAGAAAACCGGAGTAACTACTCTTCCCCATTTTGTTAATGGCAAATCAGTTTCAACTCTGGGAGGATGGCACTTTGGTTTATCAAAATATTCAGATACAAAAAAAGAAGCGTGGGAATTAATTAAATATATAACTTCATATAAAGTTCAGAAGAGAATGATAATGATAATCGGCTGGAACCCTGCACGTAAAGATGTTTATGATGATCCTGATGTTAAAAAGGAAATTCCCCAAGTAAATATTCTCAAAGAAACTCTTGAAACTTCAGTAGCACGACCATCCTTACCATATTACTCAGAACTTTCAGAAATAATTCAAAGGTATGTTAATAATTGTCTCGCTAATAAAATGACACCAAAAGAAGCATTAAACAAAATTCAGAAGGAAGCCGAGAAACTTAAAAAGCTTTACGGAAATGACTAAAAAAGCAAAAACAAAAAATTCTATTGAAGCTTACCTGTACAATGTTCCACTTCTTTTAATCATCTCGGTTTTTATTCTTATTCCGGTTGCCGGAACTTTTATAATAAGTTTTTTCAGGGAAGTAACTTTTCTTCCAACAAAATTTATTGGGCTCGATAATTATATAAGACTTCTTGGCAATTCTCATTTTCTTGGATCAACTTTATTCACGCTACTTTTTACAATTGCTTCGGTATCGATAGAATTAATACTCGGAATGATTTTCGCTCTCGTTTTAAATGAGGCTTTACCGGGAAGAACTTTTCTTAGAATTACTCTTTTAATCCCCTGGGTAATTCCAATTGCAATATCAGGAAGAATTTGGGAACTCATTTATAATTATGATTACGGTTTACTTAATTATCTTGTCACAGCTTTGGGGATAACAAACGAGCCGATAAACTGGCTTGGAACCACTACCGGTGCTTTTATATCAATTGTTATAAGCGATGTCTGGAAAACGACTCCATTTATGAGTGTAATAATTCTCGCGGGGCTTTCAACAATAAATGATGAACTTTATGAACAGGCAAAAATAGATGGCGCAAAAATTCTTCAAAGATTTTTCAGCATAACATTCCCTTTGTTAAAACCTGTTTTAATTGTTGCACTTCTTTTCAGAACAATCGATGCTGTAAGAATATTTGATTTGATTTATGTACTTACCGGCGGTGGTCCCGGCGGAAGCACAACTTCGCTTTCACTTTATGCTTACAATTATTATGTCTCGGGCGATTTCGGTTATGGTTCTGCGGTTTCTGTTATTGTTTTTCTGATTGCAATTACTTTATCGGCAATTTATTTAAAAACAATTAACATCAGGGAAAGCAGTTGAACGAAAAAAATTTAATAAAGTTATTAAAGTTTTGTGGGGCAATTTTGCTCGCTGCGTTTTGTCTCTTTCCTTTTGTATGGATGCTAATAATATCTTTCAGCGGCAGTGTTGATTTTCTTACAACAAAAAAATTCATTTTTACTTTTAAGAATTACATCGATGTGCTGACTTATAAAAATGCTCATCTGCTCGATTATCTAAAAAACAGTTTAGTCATCTCTTTCATTGCATCCGTCTTTGCAACATTTTTTGCCGGACTATCTGCTTATTCAATTTCAAGATTTAAATTCAAAGGAAAGAATTTAATTCCAATACTACTTTTGGGAATATCGATGTTTCCGCAAATAAGCATCGTAGGTTACCTGTTTGAAATGATGGTTTGGTTAGGATGGATAAACACTTATCCCGGATTAATTTTTCCTTACATAACTTTAACTTTGCCGCTTGCATTATGGATTATGTTAAGTTACTTCTCACAACTCTCAATCGACTTAGATCAGGCAGCACTTGTTGACGGTGCAACAAAATTCCAGGTTTTTCATAAAATACTTTTACCTCTTTCTTTGCCAGGCTTTTTTTCCACTTTTATGCTTACATTCATTTTTTGCTTTAATGAATTTCTTTTCTCCTTAATGCTTACAATAGATTATAAAGCAAGAACAATTCCTGTGGGCATAGCTTTATTTGAAGGACTTCATGGACAAATTCCATGGGGACAAATTATGGCAAGTTCGGTTATTGCAATAATTCCTGTTTTAATTCTTATCGCATTCTTTCAGAAGTTTATAATAGGTGGTTTAACAAGAGGAGCGATGAAAGGTTAATAATTTCTAGTCAACAATTTTTGACGTTCCCATAACAGGACTGCTACATAAATATTTTCATTGCTGATAACAAAAACTCATACTAACTTTGTACCGGTATGCAGGGAGACTTATGAAACTGGTAAATTTTCAGATCATTAAAAAAGCTCGTTTTAATTTTTATAAGATATTCATTGTTGTTTCAATAACATTTTTTCTAAGTTCCTGCACAACAATAACCGATTCACTTTACGTTCAGGATATTAATGTAAAGGGACCAATTAACCAGCCACCTATTAGGATTTCAGTTAAGGACTCGACTTCATTCACTATTTCACCAAAATTTTTTATTAACTCAAACAAAATTTATGATGCAAGAATTGAGGGACATACTCCGGTAAATTCAGAAGGGATTTTCCAGATTGATACTATCAGAAATGAAAACACCTACAATATAGCTTTGGGAAAAAATACTTTCGATTTCAAAGGAGAAAATCTTCACTGGTCCATACCTGATTATATGGTAGGACTCGATCTTGATATTGCCTTATCAAAAAAAGTTGCGCTCTCAGGTGGTTTTAGTTTATCGGGAAAAGATAGAACAAGTCTTTATGGATACAGAGTGGGGCTCGGTTTCTTTTCTGCATCAAAAAATATCGGGGTTCGTTTTGATGGTGGTTTAATCTGGCAGAAATATACTTACGATGCTGCATCAGTAATCGTGCGGGGAAAAGATACGGACTTTGGTTCATCAACATCAGAAGTTATTTTTTATAGAGATAAGGGAAAATCTGTAAATCTAAATCATTATTTAAGTCTTACGATAAATACTCTTTACGATGATCTGCCTGTAAATTTTCTTATAAATGTAGGCTATAGCGGACAAAGCCTCGTCGATTATGAGCCTTCTACTCCTGATGAACGATATTATATATTTAATCCTTTTTACCGAGTTGAAGATATGCGTGGTGAAGCTTATGTTGCTTTTGTAAATGTTTCACCCGGAATTTATATGAATCTCAACGAATGGAGCAGATTAGTTTTTGCTACAAGATTTTTCTTCCAGGTTGATCTTGAATCTTCGTCAAATTCAACTTTCTTAATTCCAATGCTTCAGTTTGATTTGGGCTTATAACGTAGAACCTTCGAGGTTAACAATCCATACTAACACTGACAACCTCGAAGGTTAAATCGCTTTCCTAAAATCTTTACATAAGTAATAAGTTAACATCATTGCTTTATAATTTTTATATTTGAAAGAAACCAGTACTTAATTTATAAAAAGAAAAGAATATGGGCTTGAACGAAATCAAAATTGCAAAAGTAAATGATTCAAAAGACGGAGAGATGAAAGCCGTCTCCGTTGGAGAAGGAAAAGAAATCCTCTTAACTAAAGTTAATGGTAATTACAATGCTCTCGGCGCAAACTGCACACATTATAGCTCGCATTTAGCAGATGGAGTTTTGTGTAATGGAATAATCATGTGTCCATGGCATCACGCGTGCTTTGACGCAAAAACAGGAAACCTGCTTGAACCTCCGGCAAAGGATTCTCTCCCAAAATATGAAACAAAAATTGTCGGTGATGATGTTATTGTTTCTGTTCCGGATGAACTTGAATTTTCAAGAATTCCTGAAATGGCAAATGCAGATTCATCAGATAAAGGAAACTATGTTATACTTGGTGGAGGTGCTTCGGGAAATGCAGCCGCACAATCACTCCGTGAAGGTGGTTATACAGGTAAAATTACAATGATAACTCAGGAAAACCGTGCGCCTTATGATCGTCCCAATCTAAGTAAAGATTATCTTTCAGGAGAAGCTTTGCCGGAATGGATGCCGCTAAGAGGTGAAGGTTTCTATAAAGAGAATGAAATTGATATTCTTTTCAACACAAAAGTTGAAGAGGTAAATATTTCTGCTAAGAAAATCATTTGTAATGATAAAGAAATAAGCTACGATAAAATACTTTTGGCAACCGGGGGAATGCCAAGAAAACTTAATATACCGGGATCTGATCTAAAAAATATTTTTTACTTAAGAAGTTTTGATGATAGTGATAAAATAATTGGGGCTTGTAGGAATGCTTCTAAAGCGGTTGTCATTGGCGCAAGCTTCATCGGGATGGAAGTCGCTCACAGTTTACACGAAAGAAAATTAAGTGTAACTGTCGTTGCTCCTGAAAAAGTTCCTTTTGAAAATATCTTTGGTAAAGAAATAGGCGGCTTAATCAAAAATATTCACGAAGAAAACGGTATTGTTTTCAAATTAAATTCACAAGTATCAAAGTTTGAAGGAAATGAGAATGTCAACTCTGTTGTTCTCGCAACCGGAGAAAAAATTGAATGTGATTTTGTGGTTGTTGGAATCGGTGTTAAGCCGGCAACAGATTTTGTTGAAGGAATTAATCTTGAAAAGGACGGAAGTATTAAAGTTGATGAGTATCTTCAGGTTAATGAGAACACATTTGCAGCCGGAGATATTACAACCTTCCCTTACAATGAAAGTAATGTAAGAATTGAGCATTGGCGCCTTGCTGAACAAATGGGAAGAATTGCCGGATTCAATATGGCGGGGAAGAAAATCAAATTTAATAAACAGCCTTTCTTCTGGACAGTGCAGGCGGGCTTGAGCATCCGCTATGTCGGTTATGTAAAAGATTGGGATAAAAATATAACCTGGGGAAATATTAACTCGATAGAATTTATAACATTCTTAATTAAGAATAACAAAGTTGAAGCCGCAATAGGATGTAATAGAGACACCGAAATGGATGTGGTTGAATTATTATTGTTTAATAATAAAATGCCTTCTGCAACTGATTTAAGAAAAGAAATAGAACTGGTTGGGCTTCTTTGAAAGATTTACATAGAATTTACCGCTCATCAAAATAATCTGCCAAAATTTAAAATATCGTTCTAATTCGTTTGAATATTTTATTAACTTAGGTAAAAATCAAAAAATATTTTTTTATAATGAATGCACTTGAAGTAACAAATCTTACCAAAACTTTTGAAAATGTAACCGCGGTTGATAATGCTTCTTTCGAAGTGCCGGAAGGTTCCGTATTTGGATTGATTGGAAGAAACGGTGCCGGTAAAACGACTACGATAAGAATGATTATGAATATTTATGAGCCGGACTCTGGTGAAATTATGTTTAGGGGAAAGCGAGTAGGACAGGATTTTAAGGATTCTGTTGGATATTTGCCGGAAGAACGCGGACTTTACAAAAAAATGAGGGTTTTTGATACTCTTCTTTTCCTTTCCGAATTAAAAGGGAAAAGCGGAAAAGAAGTTTCTAAAAAAGCTAATGAATATCTCAAAAGATTTGAACTATTGGATAGAAAAAATTCGAAAGTTGAAGAGCTTTCAAAAGGCAACCAGCAAAAAATCCAGTTTATATCTACAATTCTCCATGACCCGGAATTTCTTATTTTTGATGAACCCTTCTCCGGGCTCGATCCAATAAACACAGACTTACTTCGCCAAATTATTCTGGAAAAAAGAGAAGAAGGCAAAGTAATTATCTTCTCAACTCATCTAATGGATTTTGCAGAAAAGATGTGCGATAATATTGCAATGATAGATCATGGAAAAATTATCCTGAACGGAGAACTTGATGAAATTAAAAAGAAGTTTGCCAACAGGAATGTTAGCATAAACTATGAGGGGGATATTTCTTTCTTAAAGGGAAATCCAATTATCGAGAATATGGAAGATTTTGGAAATACAACCGGAATAAAAGTAAACAAACCCGAACAGGTGCAGGAACTTCTAAAGCTTCTTGTTGATCATAATGTTGTTGTAAAGAAATTTAATGCTGATGAAATATCTCTTCACGAAATATTTGTCTCCTTAGCAGGAAAGGAGACAGCTAATGTTTAACAGACGAACTCTGGCTATAATTAAGCGCGAACTAAAAGCAAAACTTTTTAGTAAAACATTTATAATAATGACGCTTCTCGTCCCCGTTTTTATGTTCGGGCTTTTTGCAATACAGATATTGGTTTATTCTGTTTCAGAAGAAAAGAATCCAAATGTTCTTATAATATCTGAAACGGACGAAATATCACAAAAGCTTAAAAATGAATTCGATCAATACAGCGAAGTAAAATCAGGAAACTACAAGATTAGTTATGAAACATTGGATACTGCCGCATTTGCACTGCGCCTGAAGAACCTGAGACCCGATCTTCTTAATGAGAAATTAACAGGCGTTGTTTATGTCCCTGCATCCGCTTTGACAAACAAAAACGTAAGATATTATTCTCCCAATCCTTCTAACAGGCCCTTGTTTGACAAAATAAAACCGGCTATAAACAAAGCTCTTATCAATATCTACTTTGAAGGTAAACAGCTTACACAAAAAGATGTTGACTATGCCCGCGGCAACGTCGATATAACCGGTTACCGGATCACAAAAAATGAAAACGTTAAAGAACAAGGCGCAGGTAATTTGATTACCCTGTTTCTTTTTACTTTTCTTCTTTATATGGCTCTACTATTTTCAGGTCAATCCACAATGAATTCGGTTGTAGAAGAAAAAAGCAGCAGGATAATGGAAGTCCTTCTTTCATCTGCCTCAAGCACAGAACTGATGACTGGAAAAATAATTGGAGTTGTAATAACACAAGTGGCGCAAATGGCAATCTGGCTTTTACCAATTATATTACTGATTACAACTTCGTGGTTCGCACTGCCAGCAGATATTATTTTTCAACTTGATTTGTCATTTATTATATATTTTCTCTTCGATTATACAATTGCTCTCTTAACTTTCGTAGGATTATTTGCAACGGTCGGTTCAATATTCGACAACGCGCAGGATGCACAATCAGGTGTTTGGCCATTAATGATGTTAATAATATTTCCATTTTTAATTGCTATAAGTTTACAGTCTAATCCACAGAGCAGTATTGCAAAAATAACATCACTACTTCCGTTTACATCCTTA